>CAYPZF010000009.1:0-13740 GCA_964415275.1 uncultured Oscillospiraceae bacterium
GCTGGGACACCGGAATGACCACGACCTGAATGGGGGCGACACGGGGGGGCAGCACCAGGCCGTTGTTGTCCCCGTGGGTCATAATGATGCCGCCAATCATACGGGTGGACGCCCCCCAGGAGGTCTGGTGGGGGTGGTGGAGCTGGTTGTCCTTACCGGTGTAGGTAATCTCAAAGGCCTTGGCGAAGCCGTCCCCGAAGTAGTGGGAGGTGCCGCCCTGCAGGGCCTTTCTGTCGTGCATCATGCACTCCACGGTATAGGTGGCCTCGGCGCCGGAGAACTTCTCCTTTTCCGTCTTGCGCCCCTTTACCACGGGCATGGCCAGCACCTGCTCCATAAAGTCGGCATAGATGTTCAGCATCTGCTCGGTCTCGGCGATGGCCTCCTCGGCGGTGGCGTGCATTGTGTGGCCCTCCTGCCACAGGAACTCACGGTGGCGGAGGAAGGGCCGGGAGGATTTCTCCCAGCGCAGCACGCTGCACCACTGGTTGTAGAGCTTGGGCAGATCGCGCCAGGAGTGGATGATGTTGGCGTAGTGCTCACAGAACAGGGTCTCCGAGGTGGGGCGGATGCAGTAGCGCTCCTCCAGGGCCTCGCTGCCCCCCATGGTCACCCAGGCGCACTCGGGGGCAAAGCCCTCCACATGGTCCTTTTCCTTCTGGAGCAGGGACTCGGGAATCAGCATGGGGAGATAGACGTTCTCGTGGCCGGTCCTTTTAAAGGCGGCGTCCAATACGCGCTGGATGTTCTCCCAGATGGCATAGCCGTAAGGCCGGTAGATGAACATGCCCTTGATGCTGGAATAGTCGATGAGCTCCGCCTTCCTGCACACATCGGTAAACCACTTGGAGAAATCCGCCTCCATGTCGGTAATCTGCTCCACCTGCTTCTTGTTGTCCTGCGCCATATTAAAATCCCGTCCTTTACGTTTACGATTCATCACGGACTATTGTATGTGCGGCACGGTGAAAAGTCAAGGGCGGCGGGCAGTTGCTCCGACCGCGCCCCGCATAAAAGGGCTGGTTCCTCCACAAACTGTCCCCCAGGAGGGATGCGTGTGGAATGTGTTGGCATTTGGGAGCGCGGCGAAAAGGTGCTGGAGATGACAGCGGCGGGGCTGCGGGCGTTTGGCCGCCAGGACGTCCGGCTGGTGCCCGCCCGCCACCCCGCCGAGCTGGCCGGGCTCGCCATGACCCTGTTGGTGGTCTCGCCCGGCGCCACCGGATGGGCGGGCGCGGGGGCCCTTTCCTGCCGCAAGGTGCTGCTTCCCGGCGGGGCGGGGCCGCTGGCCCACGCCTTCCAGGCGGAGAGCGCCGTCAGCTACGGCGCCTCGCCCAAGGATACCCTCACCATCTCCAGCCTTTCGGAGGAAAGGCTCTGCTTGGCCCTTCAAAGGGAGCTGGTGACCGTGGACGGCACGGTGGTGGACCGGCAAGAGCTGGTCCTCCCTTTTTCCAAGGGGCGTGCCGCCCTTCCGTTTCTGGCCTCGGTGGGTGCCCTGCTGCTGCTAAGCGTCCCCCCGGAGGAGCTCTCCGCCGTCCTGCCGGGATAGCCGCGGGGGGCCGTCTACGTGTTCAAATAGGTCTCAATACGCGCTCTGTCCGCCATCACCTTATCGTAGCCGTGGCGGTACAGGGCGCGGAGCTTGTCCGGGTCGGACTCCAGCCGGCCAAAGCCCTCGGTGTTGTCGGGAAGAATGACCAGCGCCCTGCCCGCCTTCTCCAGCTCAAACAGGCGGACCCGGGATTGGTTGTAGACCCGGGGGCGCCGCGCGAGGGCGTCCAGAAACAGCGGGTAGCGCCGGTAGCGCCGGTTCACAAGCGCGGTCAGGCGCTCTTGCTTCTTTTGATAGCCCGGCTCCCGGGTCAGGATGACGATGTTTTTGTCACAGCCGTCCGCCATGGCCTTCTCAAACGGGATGGGGTCGGCCACACCTCCGTCCAGATACCGCTGCCCCTGATACGTGACGGCGGGGAACATAAGGGGCATGGCGCAGGAGGCCTTCAGCAGGGTAAAGGCGTCGTCGTGCCTGGGTACCTCCAAGTATTCCGCCTGCCCTGTCTCCAGGTTGGTCACCACGGCCAGGCAGGGCCCCTGAAAGGCGGCAAAGGTTTCAAAATCAAAGGGCTCGTGGAGGTTCGGCACCTCCTCAAAGGCAAACTTAAGCCCGTAGACCGCCCTGTTGCGCGGGTTGAGCCAGTTGCGCACGGAGATATAGCGCTTGTCGCCGGCGAACCGGGTCAGAATGCGCAGGTTGCGCCCCTTCTGTTTTGAGAGGTAGGACACCCCGTCGGCGATGCCCGCGGAGACGCCGATAAAATAGTCCGGGTAAACACCCAGATCCAGCAGCGCGTCCATCGCGCCGCAGGCGAAAATGGTACGGTTGGCGCCCCCCTCACAGGTCACACCGAGCTTCCTCACAATCCTTCCTCCTCCCGTCCAAAGGCCGCGCGTCAAAGGGCGGCCCCGGAGGTCCGCCACAGAAAAAGAAAAATGCCGCCCCGAACGTCAATGGCATTCGTGACGGCATGGAGCGAGTGACGAGGCTCGAACTCGCTACCTCCACCTTGGCAAGGTGGCGCTCTACCAGATGAGCTACACTCGCGGCAACGAAAAATATTCTATCATATTCGGCCTAGTTGTCAAGTGTTATTTTCATCCGGTTCCGACAAAATGGAGCAGGCGGGATAAAACTCCGTGTCCCAGCTGCAGCCCGCGGCCGTCATATCCTGATCCAGCAGCCCGCGGCCGTTCTCCCAGGCGGGCACCGCGTGACGGGGGCCCTCCTCGGTCTCCACGATGGTCCAAAAATAGGGGGCGTCCCCCCGCGTCCCGCGGACCACCATACTGGACAGCCCGGCGCGCTGGCAGAGCAGATGCAGGGCCATGGCAAGCCCCCTGTGGTTGCCCTCACCGCTCACCAGGGCGGCATAGGCGGTCCCAAACCGGATGTCCTCGCTGTCCGACTGCCGCGCCGCGCTCCGGAGCAGGGAGAACAGCCCCCCCAGGGTCGCCTGTTCGGCGCCGCCCGCGGAGGAAACCATGGAATCCGCCCTGGCCAGGAGCTCCTCCCGCATCCCGCGCAGCACCTCGGTCTCCTCCGGGTAGCGCAGGTCGATCTCCACGATGCGCTGGTCCCCCGTCTCCGGGTAGAGGGCAATGGAAAAGTCGGGCACGCCGAACACCGCCTCCGGAGTGTCATAGAAGGCCTGCCGGACCAGAGTCGTGATATAGTCCTGGTCCTCGGTAAAGTAGTTGACCCGCAGCACCGCCTGGCTGGAGAAGGCGGCCAGAACCTGGTGGAGCTCGCTTTTGATGGCGCTGCTCCCGGTGACCGAGACCACGCTTTTGATCTGCTCCGGGGCGCGTCGGTAGCTGATGTGGAGAGAGGCTTCATAGTAGGAGACAATGCGGGTGTAGTCATACTTGATATAGTCCACAGCGTAAGCCCCCAGGGGGTCCTCCTGGGCCACCTCCAGACAGGCGGCGCTCAGGTCGCCCTCCACGTCCCGCGCATAGTTGGACAGGCGGATGATACCGTCCTCCGCACCTTGGGAAACCAGGTAGAGCACGGCGTTTACCAGCGACTGATAGTTCTCCGCCTGCAGGGTGAAGGGGTCGGTATCCCCCCCGGAAAACTGGCTGTGGGGCTCCAACGAGATATACTCCCGGCTGAGCATAGAGGCGCAGCCGGAGAGCAGAAGGGCCAGGGCCAGGACCAGGGAGATAAGGGCGGGCGGCCGTCTCATGGCAGCGCCTCCTTTCCTGCGGTAGGGGGGAGCGGGGCCCGCGCTCAGAGCCCCAGGGCTTGGTTGATGAGGACCACTTCCATCTTCTGTACGGCGTTTGGTTTGCCCCAGAGCACCGTCAGCGCCCGGCAGATGCGGTCGGGCTGGTTGCAGTCATAGCACTTGTCGCCCCTGACGGCGCACGGGGTCTTGCGCCCCAGCCGCATGGCGTTTTTCGGGGCGGCGATGTTTCTGGCCCGCCAGAGGGCGGCGTCGTAGTCGGGGGCGATTTTATTGACGCCCACCACAAAGATGACCTCCGGCCAGCCGTAGATGGTGGATGCCACCCGGTTGCCGGTGCCGTCGATGTTGATGAGCTCTCCCGTCTCAGCCAGGCCGTTGAGGGAGGAGATGTAGACACCGGTGCCGCAGGCCTTGGCCATGCCGCTCTCCTTCCAGTGCCAGAAGGCCTGGTTGTGGGTGGACAGCCGGTCGTAGAGTCCGATTTCCTTCACGGTGACCGAGCCGCCAAAGCCAATCTCCCTGCCGTCCAGCTTGCCGTCCAGATAATCCACGGCCTCGGCCGCCGTTTCAAAGCAGGAGAAGGTGATGCCGCGTTCGGTCAGGTTTTTGCGCAAGGTCTCAATGTTTGCCATGACAGAGCACTCCTTTCAGTCGCAGGTTCAGGATGGGGGAGCGGGAAGAGGCCGGTTGGCTCAGAGGCCGTTTTCTTTGTAGGCCCGAAAGCCGTCCCCCAGCACCTCGTGTGCATCGCACACAATGAGGAAGGCCTTGGGGTCGGTCTCCTTGACCACCCGCTTGAGCGCCACGATCTGACGCTTTTTGAAGGCGCACAAGAGCACCTCTTTTTCCGCGCGGGAATAAGCCCCCGCCCCGTGGAGGATGGTGATGCCGCGGGCTAGGTCCTGCGAGATGGCCGCGGTCATTTCCTGGGGGTTATCGCTGATGATATAGGCCACCCTGGCCGTGTCCATGCCGTACACCACACCGTCCATGGCGAGGGTGGAGATATAGAGGGACACCATGCCGTAGAGGGCGTTGTCCAGGTTGCCCAGGACCAGACCGGCGATTACAATGACCAGCAGATCCAGGCCCAGCACCAGGCGGCCGATGGGCAGCCAGGCCAGCTTCAGCTTCAGAAGCCGCGCGGCGAGGTCGCTGCCCCCAGTGGTGGCGTCCTGGAGAAAGATGGCGCCGAGGGAGGCTCCGACGAGTCCTCCGCCGTAAATGCAGGCCAGGAGCGGCTCCATAGGCGGGAAGGTAAACAGGGAGGAAATCAGATCAATGAAGAGGGAGGAGAGCGTCATGGCGAAGAGGGAGGAGAGCAGAAGCGCTCCCCCCAGGAACCGCCAGCCCAGCAGAAACAGGGGGACGTTGATGATGAGGATGAGCACACCCACCGAGGGCCAGCCAAAGACGGCGTTGACGGACTGGGCAATGCCGGTGGCGCCGCCGTAGGCGATGTGGTTGGGCTGATAGAACCAGTTGAAGGCGAGGGCGTAGACAGCCGAGGCGGGCAGGATGATAAGGACTGAGCGTATGATTTTGCGCGGCGACAACTGTGTTTTCATGGCAACCACCTTTCGTCCATGGGGCTCATTCCGTCAGGGAGAGCTGCTGCTCTCCCCGGTCCTCCTCCCGCAGCAGGGCCCCGGCGGCGGGGAGGCGCCTTGCCCGGTACCGGGTCACGTTGACAATGGGGGTTTCGGCCAGAGGCCGGGCGCCCTCCACCTGGTATCTTGGCTTGAGGGTCATCACGAGGACGCCCTGGACGCTACGGGTGGCCTTGGGCGCCAGGGCGGCGGTGTGGAACACCGCACAGCGCCCCTCGGTAGACCGGATCGCCACCTCCATGTCCTGGGAGAGGAGCAGGGCGGCGGCCAGGGGGCTCTTGTCGGAGTAGGCGCCGGTCAGCTTTTTCCGTCTGGTCTGGGTCTGATAGGCGGACAGCGGCACCCGCGCCGCCTTGCCGTTCTGGAAGAAGAAGAGGACGTGCGCGCTATAGTCCCCCGCCGGACAGGCCCAAACCACCGTCTCTCCGGCGTCCATCCCCAGTTTGGTGGGCAAAAAGTCCCCCAGCAGGCTGGCCTTGCTGTCCTCAAAGTCGGACGCCCGGGTTTTGTAGCACTGCTGCCTGTCGGTGAAGATCAGCAGCTCGTCCTGGTTGGTGCCCTCCCACTGGAGGAAGGCGGCGTCGCCCTCTTTGTATTTCTGCTCTCCGCTCATACGCAGAGAGGCGGGGGTGATCTTCTTAAAATACCCCTGCTGAGAGCAGAACATGTGCACGGGATAGTCGGGAATCTCCTCCTCCGGCGTGGGCTCCTCCTTCATCTGATGCTCGTAGATGATGTCGGTGCGCCGGGGCACGGCGTATTTCTTTTTCACGTCGGCCAGCTCGCCGGCGATGATGGTCCGGATGCGGGCGGGGGTGCGCAGGGTGTCCTGCAGGTCGTCAATCTCCCGCTCCAGGTCGGAGGTCTCACGGGTGCGCTTTAAGATGTACTCCTTGTTGATGTTGCGCAGCCTGATGTCCGCCACGTACTCCGCCTGTGCCTGGTCAATGCCGAAGCCAATCATCAGGTTGGGCACCACCTCGGCGTCCTCCTCGGTCTCCCGAATGATTTTGATGGCCCGGTCGATGTCCAGCAGGATTTTCTGCAATCCCCGGAGCAGGTGGAGCTTTTCCTGCTTCCGCGTCATCACGAAGTAGGCCCGGCGGCGCACGCTCTCCGTCCGCCAGGCGGTCCACTCCTCCAGAATCTCCCGCACCCCCATCACCCGGGGCATCCCGGCGATCAGGATGTTGAAGTTGCAGGAGAAGGAGTCCCGCAGGGGGGTGGTCTGAAACAGGCGGGCCATGAGCTTCTGGGGATCGGTGCCCCGCTTCAGGTCGATGGTGATCTTCAGGCCGTTTAAGTCGGTCTCATCCCGCATATCGGCGATTTCCCGGAGCTTGCCCGCCTTGATGAGATCGGCCACCTTATCTATGATTGCCTCCACCGTGGTGGAATATGGGATTTCATAGACCTCAATCATATTTTCCTTGGGCAGATACCGCCACTTGGCCCGCACCTGAAAGGAGCCCCGGCCGGTGCGGTAAATCCTGGAGATCTCAGCCTCGTTGTAGAGCAGCTCGCCGCCGGTGGGGAAGTCCGGGGCTTTGAGGGGGGTGAGCAGGTCGCAGTTTGGGTCCTTCAGGTAGGCGATGACGGCGTCGCACACCTCCCCCAGGTGGAAGCCGCACAGGTTGGAGGCCATACCCACGGCGATGCCCTGGTTGGCGGAGACCAGCACGTTGGGGAAGGTGGTGGGCAGCAGGACGGGCTCTTTGAGGGAGCCGTCGTAGCTGTCCACGAAATCCACCGTATCCTGGTCGATGTCCCGAAAGAGCTCGGCGCATATGGCGTCCAGCCGCACCTCGGTGTACCGGCTGGCGGCGTAGGCCATATCTCGGGAGTAGACCTTGCCGAAGTTGCCCTTGGAGTCCACCAGGGGGTGGAGCAGCGCGCCGTAGCCCCGGCTCAGGCGCACCATGGTCTCGTAAATGGCCGCGTCCCCGTGGGGGTTGAGCTTCATGGTCTGGCCCACCACGTTGGCGCTCTTGGTGCGCGCGCCCCCCAGCAGCTTCATCTGGTACATGGTGTAGAGCAGCTTGCGGTGGGACGGCTTGAAGCCATCAATCTCCGGGATGGCCCGGGAGACGATGACACTCATGGCATAGGGCATATAATTAAGCTCCAGCGTCTCGGTGATGGGCTGTTCCAGCACCTCGGGCCGCAGGCCTAGGATGTTCGGGTTGTTTGTTCGGACGACGCCCTCCTGGGGCGTCTTTTTTCTTGCCATCAGCTGTCATTCCTTTGTTGTCTGCGTGCGCCTCTCAGGGCTGCATGGCCACAGACTCTTTATGGTAGTAATTACGGGCGGCCACATTGACAAAGTCCTCCGGATCCCCGGCGTCCAGGGGATAGACGAAAAACAGAGCAGGGTGCTCCGCTAGGGGCGCGTAGGTCACCCGGCTGACCGCGGGGTCCCGGAGCAGGGCCTCCCGCGCCGACAGGGCACGGTCATAGGCGGCCAAGGAGCCGTTGGAGTACGCGGAGGCACACTGCACCGCGGTGAGGGAGGGAAACTGGGCCGTCAGAGCCAGCACCAGCAGCAGGGTGGGCGCACCCCAGCAACGGGGCAGCGCCCCGGGGGGTACCCCGCCCCGGCGCCTTTGGAGCCAGCCCAGCAGATAGCACTCGTTGAGCAGAAGAAACCATAGGTAGGAGTAGTAGACGATGTTCCGCAGCCGGAGCGGCCCGGCGGTGGACAGCGCGTAAAAATGGGGGGTGTTTTGGGCGGAAAAGACGAGGAACGTAAACACCAAAACCCCCAGAGGCCACCGGAAGGAGAAGTCCAGCCGGGCACACAGCCGCCACAGCAGCGGCGCCAGCAGGAGGAGCAGCACGGCGGTGAGCGGGGTCATAAAGTCCCGCAGGTCGCCGGCACCCTGCCTCAGGCTCATGAGGGCGGCGGCCAGAGGGGCGCTGCCCTCGCTCATGTCCTGCCGTACGCCGTTGCCCGGGGCCAGGGCACTGAACAGGAAACCGGCTGTGGCCGTCAGCGCCGGGAGGAGCCCCAGAGGCCAGCGCCGCCGGTCCCGCAGCAGCAGGAGCAGGACGTGGAGCCAGAGCACCCCCACGGTCAGAAGGGCGGTGACGTAGTTGCCCCCCGCCGCCAGTGCCGCCAGCAGCAGCGCCTCGGCGAGCACCACCCAGCGGTACCGCCCCTGCCGCAGGGCGGCAAAGACCAGGAGCCGGTCCACCAGCAGGAGCATCAGGCAGTAAAAGAAGGTGTAGAACATGGCTCCATTCCACCAATAGAGCCCCTGGGCGGGGCCGGGCATGCACTGCAGCGTGAGGAAGAGGAGCACGGCTGAAATCAAAAGCCAGGCGGACTTGTCCCCCCCCGCCCGGCGGCAGATTAGGGTGTGGAGGAGCTTGCCGGTGGAGAGGATGAGGCCCCCCACCATCACGAAGGGGGTGAGCCAGTAGGCGTCCACGGGGACCAGCGCCATGCCCGCCACGCCGGCGTATGTCCCCTGCCAGCCGAAGTAATATCGCTTTATGGTGTACCAAAGGGCCCCCAGGGGGGAGGCGCCGGTCCGGCGCGCGTCGTTTAAAAAGACGGCGAAGGCGTAGTCGTCCCCAAAGGGGTGGGCATAAAAACCGGCCCAGAGCAAGGGCAGCAGACCGGCCAAACACACAGCCACAGCCACACCGGCAAACCAGGCCAGCGCCCGCTGTCCGGCCGCGCCCCCGTCAGGGATTCTGCAAGAAAATTGTCTGGTCAAGGAGCCTCCTTTGCCGCGGTGTGCGACGGCGTGAAAGGTTGGGGGTACCCGCGCATTACGAAAGGGCTTGGCGGGAGTCGTCCAGCTGGGCCAGAAGACCGTCTATCATGGTGAAATAATCCTGAATCTGCTGCGCGAGATCCTCGCCCACGGCCGCCTGCTTATGCAGCATGTAGGCCCAAATGCCGTAGGAGCCGCCTGACTCCTTGGTGAGGGGATAGGAGAGGACGGGGTCGGTCTGACAGAGCTGCTCCGCGTTGCGATAGAGGGCCAGAGTAGAAATGCGGTCAATCATAGCGTAGAAAAGGTCGCCCCGGAGATAGTCGCCGGGGTCCTTGTCGCGCTCGTAGAAAAGGCTTTTGGCGATTCCCACGGCATGATGGCCGTAGTTGTTTTTCAATACGCAGGTCTCCGCGTTGTATTGCTCGATCGGCTCGTGCAGTGCCTCAGGCAGGTAGCGCAGGTAGTCCTGGGGCACTACCTCCCGGCCGAGCACCATGTCGCTTACCTCATTGAGCTTTTCCACCCGATAAGCGTCGGCGGGGGCGGGCTGCGCGGGGGACGCCGCCGAACGGCCCGGGGCAAAGGCCAGCAGCGCGGCGGCAAGGAGAATACACGCCGAGAGCACGTAAAAGTGAGCATACCGTTTCATTGGAATCTCCTCCTATTATGAGATATCCGCTAAGTCCAGGTACTTGTGTCCGCTGTCGGCGATGTGGGCCTTGCGCCCCTGCAAATCGTCCCCCAGCAGGAGGTCAAAGACGGCGGCGGTGTGCGCCACATCCTCGGGCATTACCTTGATGAGCCGCCTGGTCTTGGGGTTCATGGTGGTGAGCCACATCATCTCGGGGTCGTTTTCGCCCAGGCCCTTGGAGCGGCTGATGGTGTGTTTTTTCCCGGCCAGGTCCTTAGCCAGCAGGTCGGTTTTCTCCTTGTCTGAGTATGCGAACCAGGTCTTTTCCTTGTGGGTGATCTCATAGAGGGGGGATTCGGCGATATACACATACCCTTCCCGAATCAGCGTGGGCACCAGCCGGTAGAACATGGCGAGAATAAGGGTGCGAATCTGGAAGCCGTCCACATCGGCGTCGGTGCAGATAATGATTTTATTCCACCGCAGACCGGCCAAGTCGAAGTTGGCCATATCCTTGGCGTGCCTGTTCTGCACCTCCACGCCGCAGCCCATGACCTTCAGCAGGTCGGTGATGATCTCGCTCTTAAAGATTCTGGCATAGTCGGCCTTCAGGCAGTTTAGGATTTTGCCCCGCACGGGCATGATGCCCTGGAACTCGGCGTCCCGGCTGAGCTTGACCGACCCCAGCGCGGAGTCGCCCTCCACAATGTAGAGCTCCCGGCGGTTGACGTCCTTGGTGCGGCAGTCCACAAACTTTTGCACCCGGTTAGAGATGTCGAGGTTCCCCGAGAGCTTCTTCCTGATGTTGAGCCGGGCCTTCTCCGCGCTCTCCCGGGAGCGCTTGTTGATGAGCACCTGCTGGGCGATCTTCTCCGCGTCGAGAGGGGTTTCGATGAAATAGACCTCCAGTTGGCTGCGGAGGAACTCGGTCATGGCCTCCTGGATAAATTTGTTGTTCACCGCCCGCTTGGTCTGGTTCTCGTAGCTGGTCTGGGTGGAGAAGTTACTGGAGACCAGCACCAGGCAGTCCTGGATGTCGGCCCAGGTGAGCTTGCTCTCATTTTTCTGGTATTTGCCCTGCGCCTTGAGATACCCGTCGATGACCGAGACAAAGGCGGAGCGCATGGCCTTTTCCGGCGCGCCCCCGTACTCCAGCCAGGAGGAGTTGTGGTAGTGCTCAATCACATTGACTGTATTGGAAAAGCAAAAGGAGACCGAGAGCTTTACCTTATATTCAGGCTTGTCCTTCCGGTCACGGCCCCGCCGCTCCGCCTGCCAAAAGACGGGCTGGGTGAGTCCGGCGTCTCCCGCCAGTTCCTGGATGTAATCCACGATGCCGTTTTGATACAGGAACTCGGTGGTCTCAAAGGACGCCCCCGTCTGATTGCGGAACCGGAAGGTGACGCCGGAGTTCACCACCGCCTGCCGCTTCATTACATCAGTGTAATATTCCACCGGAATATTAATGTCTGTAAACACATCCAGGTCGGGCTTCCAGCGGAACCGGGAGCCGGTTTTGCTGCGGTCGGCGGGCTCTTTTTTGAGGCCGCCCACGTTTTCCCCCCGCTCGAAATGGAGGGAGTATTGGAAGCCGTCCCGGCAGACGACCGCGTCAAAGTATTCACTGGCGTACTGGGTGGCGCAGGAGCCCAGCCCGTTTAAGCCCAGGGAGTACTCGTAGCTTTCCCCGGTCATGTTGTTGTATTTGCCCCCGGCGTAGAGCTCGCAAAAGACCAGCTCCCAGTTGAACTTCTGCTCCTTTTCGTTCCAATCTACAGGACAGCCGCGGCCAAAATCCTCCACCTCGATGGACAGGTCCTCGTACCGGGTGACGACAATCAGGGACCCGTAGCCTTCTCTGGCCTCGTCGATGGCGTTGGACAGGATTTCAAACACGGCATGCTGACAGCCCTCCAGACCGTCGGAGCCAAAAATAACGCCGGGGCGCTTGCGGACCCGGTCGGCGCCCTTCAGGGCGGAAATGGACTCGTTGCCGTATTGTTTCGGGGTGGGTTTGGCCATATGTGTCTCCTCGCATCTCTTTCGTAATCCAGGGGAAGGGCATCCGCCGCTTCTGTTTTTATCATATCCCAAGGGTGATTGCGGTGTCAAGAGAAGGAGGGGGGATATTGGCGCCGGAGGGCCTCCGGAAAGAGGGGGCTGAAGGTATGGAAGCAGGAATATTTGTCCAAACTATTCAGTACACTGGTAGTGGGAAAAAGGAGGGGCTAATATGGCGGAAGTGGCGCGAAGATTTACCTTTGGAGAGCGTCGGCCGGAGGAAAACCCGGTGCGGCAGGACCTGATGGAGGGGCTGGCGGAGACCAGGGTACGCATCAACCAGGCCTATTCCTGCTTTAACAGCACGTCAGACCCGGACCTCATCGAGTCCTATGTATTTGAAATCAATGCGCTCCAGGCCCGCTATTCCTACCTGCTGCGGCGGGTGCGGGAGGAGGAAGCGCCGCGGGAGGAGGAGAGCAGCCTGTGTCCGCTTTGATCAATGCCTTGCCCTGGGCGGTGGCACTTCTAGTGGTCGTGGCGGTGCTCATTGTGCTCCGCCGTCCGCTGGGGAAGCTGGGGCGGCTGGCGGCCCGCACCGCCGGCGGCCTGTGCGCGCTGTTCGCCTTTAGCCATGTGGGCGGCCTGGTGGGGGTGACCCTGGGGGTCAACCTGTGGAACGCCCTGGTGCTGGGCGTATTGGGGGTGCCCGGGTTCGGTCTGCTGCTTATGCTCAACTGGGCGCTGGGCGCCGGACTTTGACACGACAAAATACCGCGGCATTCATAGTTTCTTAACAAAATCGTGGTAGGATAGACAGCATCTGAAAAAGGCAGGTGTTTATCCCGTGCACACGAGGAAGAGACTATGCGCTCTGGCGCTGGTGCTCTGCATGACAGCGGGCACCGTTTTGGCGGCAACCCAATATTCAGACGTGAATGAGGACGACTGGTATTACGAGGCGGTGGGCTATGTATCCGCCCAAACCATCATGTCCGGCATTTCAGACGTCCGATTCGCCCCGGAGGGCCTGGTCACCCGGGCCATGGTGGCGGTGGTGCTCTGGCGGCTGGCCGGCGCGCCTGCCCCCGCCGACGGGGACACCGCGCTGTTTTATGATGTGGCCCCGGACGCGTGGTACGCCTCCGCTGTCGCCTGGGCGCAGCAGGCGGATGTGGCCTCCGGCTACGGAACCGGCGCCTTTGGCCCCGGGGACAACGTCACCCGGGAGCAGCTGGCCATCTTCCTGTGGCGGTACGCCCGGCTCGCCGGCATGGAGCTGGCCGACGGGGTGCTCACAATCTATGAGGACGAGGACGCGATCTCCGCCTGGGCGCTGGAGGGCATGAAGCACGCCGTTGGCGCCGGCCTGATCGCCGGGAAGACCGGCAACCTGCTGGACCCGGGCGGCGTGGCCACCCGCGGTGAGCTGGCGGTCATCCTCCGACGGCTCATGACCCCCGCCGCGGGATAACAGAGGAGGTAAGGACGCCGGGAAAGCACCCTGGGCGTCCTATTTCCATGTGCGCGCCCCGTTTTGCGCCGACAGGGGGCACCTTTTGGCGCGCAATACATGAAAGACGCAAAGGGAAGATTGACATATGCCGGCGGGAGGCATATATTTTTCTTAGTATGTCGAACAGGAGGAGATGACAGGATGAGATCGAAGGGGTATTCCTCGTACAGGGGCGCGTCCCGTCTGCGCAAAGCGCTGAAATTCGTCATCGTCCTCTTGCTGGCGGTGTTGATTTTAGGCCTTTGCGCCCTCCTGATTTTCCCCCAGTATGTGGTCTACTCCGCCGACGGGCCCAGGCTGGAGCTCCCATTTCTGGGGCGGGGGAAGGAGACCCCGCCTCCCGCGGAGTCAGCCCCCCCGGCCAGCCCCACGCTGCCCGTGGTGGTGGTGACCCCCGAGGTGACGGCGCCGGAAGCCCTCCACGTGGTGATCCTCCCCCGCTCGGCCCTGTCAGACGGCACGGCCGCGGAGCCGTTCGCGCCCGCGGCGCCGTCGGAGGAGCCGT
>CAYPZF010000010.1:0-13191 GCA_964415275.1 uncultured Oscillospiraceae bacterium
CATAGGATCGATGGTTTCGTAGTCGCCCACGCCGTACCGATGGTTTTCCGCCGCCTCGAACACGGGGCAGAGGTAGAGGGTCTCCACCCCCAGCGCCTGGAGGTAATCCAGCTTTTCCAGGAGGCCGGCAAGGCTGCCCCCAAAAAAATCCCGGTTGCGGATCTCCCCGTGGGCGTCGGGGCGGTACTCCGGTTCGTCCTGCCAGTCGGCGTGGACGGTGCGCCCCCCCACCATTCCGGCGGGGTCGGGGATGCCGGTGCGGCGGAAGCGGTCGGGGAAGATCTGATAGGTGACGCCCGCCCCAAACCACTCGGGCACCGGCTCCGAGCCGTCGTAGACGGTGAGCTGGCGCGGCGCGCCCAGGTCACGGACCCGGCCGTCCAGCCCCTCCAGCCGGAAGGAGTACCAGACAAGACCCACGTAATCCCCGGTCTCCAGGGTGGCGGAAAACAGGTCCCGGCCCTCCTCGTCGTCCCGCCCGCGCCAGGCCATGGGCAGGGTGACGGTGTGGTTGTCCCGGTGCTCAAACCGGGCGGTGAGCACCCCAAGGGAAAAGCCCTCCGCCCGGAGCGGACGGAGGGTAAATTGGACAGAGGTCCCCGCGGGGACCGCGCCGTAAGGCTGTTTGCAGCGGGGATCGCGGGAGGAAAACACGGGAGAAGGGGCCATGAACGTCACCTCAGAAGAACGCCCTCGGGCGGAATGGAGTCAAGGGTCTGTTTTGCGGTAAAGTAATAGGAGACAATGTCGGCGGCGATGGCCCCCAGCTCGGAGCCGGAGCCGCCCTTTTCCACCACGATGGCCATGGCGATTTCCGGGTCATCGTAGGGGGCGAAGCAGACAAAGACGGCGTTGGAGGTGGTGGCGGAGCTCACTTGGGCGGAGCCGGTCTTGGCCCCCACCTCGACGTCCAGGGTTCGGAAATAACCGGCCACCGAGCCGGACTGGGACACCTCCAGCATGCCCCGCTTCACGGCGTCCAGGTTTTCCTGCTTCAGACTCAACGTACTGAGCGCCTCGGGCTCCTGGCGGAGGACTGTCTGGGAGGAGGGAGAAGAGACCGAGCGCAGCAGATGGGCCGGCCAATGGTTGCCGCCGTTGACCAGCGTGGCGATGTAGTTGGCCAGCTGAAGGGGGGAAAAGAGGTTGTTCTCCTGTCCGATGGCGGCGGCCAGGGTGGCGCCGTCGTTCCACGTGGTGCCCAGGGTCTTGGAGGTCTCGGGCCCGGCGACGTGGCCGGTATTTTCCGGCAGCTCGATGCCCGTGGCCTGGCCCAGGCCGAATAGGCGGGCGTAGTTGTTCAGCTGTTCGATCCCCAGCCGGCGGCCCACATCGTAGAAGAAGACGTTGCAGGAGTCCCGGATGGCCTCGGAGATGTTTACCCTGCCGTGGGTCCCCCGGTACTGGCGGTAAATCCAGCACATGGGCTGGTAGTCTCTGTAATAGGTGTAGCGCCCGGTGTCCAGAATCTCATCGGTCACACCGATGACGTCCTCCTCCAGGGCGCCGATGGCGGTGACCATTTTAAAGGTGGAGCCCGGCGCGTAAGCCCCCAGAAGGGCGCGGTTGTACATGGGCCGGTTGGGCGCGCGCTCGATTTCGTTGTACTTGGCGGAGAAGTTGGCCAGGTCGAAGGTGGGATAGGAGGCGCTGGCCAGCACCCCGCCGCTGGACACCTCAACCACCACCGCCGCGGCGCCCTCGGCCTCCGGCAGGTTGGCCACATGCTCGGCCAGGGCGTGCTCCACCGCGTCCTGAAGGAAGATGTCCAGGGTGAGGGTGACATGGTCCCCCGGGTCCGGCGCCTTGATGTAGGTCTCGCTCACCACCTTGCCGGTGGTGCTCACCTCGACGGCCCGCACCCCGTCCTCCCCGCGGAGGTAGGATTCAAAGGCCCGCTCCACGCCTTCCCGGCCCACCAAGTCGTCCCGGGCATACCCCAGGGACTCATAGTACTCCACGTCGGCGGGGGCCATCTGGGCCACCCGTCCCAAAATATGCGCGGCGGCCGCGGTGTGGTACTGCCGGACGGTGGCCACCTCAATCTGCACCCCGGTCAGCCGGTTTTCCTTGGTCCAGGTGATAAAGTCGATGTCCACGTCCTGGGCAAAGATATACTCCGACCAGGTGACCTCCTTGGTGCGCAGTGTCATTTCGTAGAGGACGCCCAGCAGCGCCCGGGCCTCGGCGTCGGAGAGGGCGGGGTCCACCTCAAAGCTCGTCCGCATCTGGGCGACGAGCGCGTCGGCGGAGACCTCGTCCGGCAGGGAGGACAGATCCTCCCCGGCCTCCAGCGCGGCGTCAATCCGGGCGGCCAGCGCCTCCAGCCCGGGGTCTGTCCACTTCATTGTCTTCACCAGGGAGAGAAACCGGCTGCGGGCGGTGCCGTCCACCTCGGACAGCGTGTACACAAAGGGGGCCGTGCCGCTGACGGGCAGGGTGTCGGTCCAGGAGATGCCCTCCCTTTGGCAAAAAGAGAGCAGCTTGCGCAGCGTCTCGTTGCGCTGGGTCCCCAGGAGGGAGTTGTTGAGCCGCACCTGGTAGGTGGTGCGGTTGGAGATCAGGAGCCGGCCATACCGGTCGTAGATGTTCCCCCGGGCAGCGGGCACGGTCTCCTCCACGGCGATTTTCCGGGCGGACTGAGCCAGGTAATCCGCGCCGTGGACAATCTGAAGGTCCAGCAGCACATAGAAAAAGACCACCAATGCGGCGGCCAGCGCCAAGATTAAGGTGCGGAAACGCAGGCGGAACAGGTTGCTGTCCACGGCGCGGCCTCCTTTCAGGGGGGTGGGGCGTTGTTACATCAGTGTGAGGCCGCCCACCCTGCGGTAGGCCAGGCGGAACAGGCCATAGACCAGAGGCGCGCAGAGCAGGGACCAGAGCACCTCCGGCCCCGCCACCCGCAGCAGGACGCCCAGGGGCGCCACACCGGTGGCGAGCCGGTAGAGGACCTGGACGCCGGCCAGCAGAACGAGGGCGCCCGCGCAGCAGAGCATACAGCCGCCCAGGTTCTGGCGCAGGCCCCGTTTGGCGGCCAGGCCGGCGCAGACGCCCAGCAGCGTCATGGCAAACACAACGGCGGAGGAGCCGTAGTAGCTCACGTCGCAGAGCAGGCCGACCAGGAGGCCGAAGCCCGCGCCCGCCCTGGACCCCTCCAGCAGGCCCGCCGTCACCGCCGCCAGGGGCAGGAGCAGGGGGGCCGCGCCGAAAAGCGGCAGCCGTGGCAGAACGAGAAACTCAAGCATCCAGATGGGGATGAGGACCAGCCCGTAGACCAGCCATTTTTTGATGAGGTCCCGACGGGTCAAGGCACGCCCTCCTCGTCAGTTGATGATGTCGAATTCCTTGATGATAAACACCTGTACCACTTGGTCCAGGGCGGCACTGGGCGTCACCACGGCGTACTGGGAGAGGCCGGACGGGTCGCTGTAAACCCCCTCCACGGTGCCCACCACCAGGCCGGAGGGGTAGACTTGGCCCTTGCCCGAGGTGAGGATCAGGTCCCCGGCCAGGAGCTGGGCGCTTTCCGGCAGGTAGGTCAGCTTCACCTTGCCCTCCAGCATGAGGGAGAAGTCCCCCTCAAGCATCAGGGCGTGCTCCGTGCGGGAGACCAGGCCGCCCATTTCTATGTCGGCGTCGATTACTGTGATGAGGGTGGACCAGGTGAGGCCGGCCTCGGCGACCACGCCCACCAGATTGCCCATCTGGTCCACGGCGCAGTCGCCCACCGCCACCCCGTGGGAGGTCCCCTTGTTTACCGTGAGGGTGGAGGACCAGTTGGTGGTGTCGCGGGAGACCACGTTGGCCGACTCAAACACAAAGTCCCGCCGCTTTTCCCGCAGGCCGAGGAGTTCCCGGTAGCGCTCGTTTTCCCGTTCGGCCTGCTCGCCCGCCCGGGCCTGCTCCCGCAGGGCGGCGTTCTCCTGCTTCAGCCTGGCGTTCTCCTCCTCCAGGACCGTGTACTGGAAGGAGTACTCATAGAGCCCCTCCACCCATCCGGCAAAGGAGGAGGCCGCCCCCTGAATGGGCGTGGTGATTACCCGGGCCAGATTGGCCAGCGGGTTCACCCCGCCGCCGAGCAGCATGGAGGAGACGCCCAGTATGGCGGCCAGCAGCAGGGCAATCACCAGCAGCAGTATTCCGTTTTGACGAAAAAAGCCTTTCAAAGCGGGCGCTCCTTTTTGACTAGGTTGAGGCCGGGGCGGAGGACTCGGCCGCCCAGGCCAGGCAGTCCACTCCGAAGCGGGTCAGGACGCGGCCCAGCCGCTGCACCGGCAGCCCCATGACGTTGAAATAGTCCCCCACAATGCCCTCCACCAGCAGCGCGCCGTACCCCTGGATGCCGTAGGCGCCCGCCTTGTCCATAGGCTCCCCGGTTTTGACGTACCGGGCAATCTCCAGGGGAGAAAGGGCACGGAAGGAGACAGTGGTGACCTCGTGTTCCGTGACAGCGGCGCCGCCCCGGGAGACGGTGACGCCGGTGTACACCTGGTGCTGCCGCCCCGACAGGGCGGAGAGCATCCGGACGGCGTCGGCCTCGTCGGCGGGCTTGCCCAAGACGGCCCCCTCCAGCACCACCACGGTGTCCGCGGCGATGACGAGGGCACCGGGGGCCGTGGCCGCCGCCGCGCCCGCCTTTTCCGCCGAGAGGGCACGCACCTGCTCCGCCGGCGGCAGGCCGCTCCACCGGCCCTCGTCCAGGTCCGGGGAGAGGACACGAAAGTCTTTGATGCCCATCTGGGCCAAAAGCGCCCGCCGCCGGGGCGAGCGGGAGGCGAGAACAATCTCCAAGGCCGCCTACCTCCCTGTGGAGCCGAAGCCGCCCGCGCCCCGGGAGGTCTCATCCAGCCGGTCCGCGGGGACGATGACGGCCCGCGCCACGGGCACCACCGCCAGCTGGGCGATGCGGTCCCCGGCGCGGATGGTGTAGGCCCGGGCGGAGAGGTTGACCAGCCCCACAGAGAGCTCTCCCCGGTAATCGCTGTCGATGACACCTACGCCGTTAGAGAGGGCCAGCCCATGCCGGGTGGCCAGGCCGCTGCGGGCGAACACCAGGGCCATATAGTCCGGCGACGGCAGGGCGATGGCAATCCCCGTGGGGATGGTGACCATGGCGCCGGGCGGCACCTCCACCGGCGCGTCGACGCAGGCGCACAGGTCCATGGCCGCCGCCCCGTCGGTGGCGTAGAAGGGGAACGGGACGCTCCCCCCGACGGCCGGGGAGAGGGCTTTGATTTTCAGCTCCATAGCGGGTGTTGTCCTTTCTGCGCGGCGGCCCCCGCCGGGCTCACTCCACACCCCGGTAGTAGAGGCCGCGGGTGTAGTCGTTGGGCGTGTAGCCGCCGCGGTCTAAATAGCGCTCTGTCACCTGGACGCACTCCCTGGGGTTCTCGGTGGTGAACATCAGCCGGGCGCCCCAGAGGCCCACCCGCCGGTAGTCGGCCTGCTTGTCCGCCAAAAAGAGCTTTTTGGCGTTGAGCACCTCATTGCGGCAGCCCCTCGCCTTGGCCACGGGGAAGCTGGCCAGCGTGCGGTCGGTGAGGGCGTTTACATTGTCGCAAACACAGGCTCCCGCGTGGTTTTTGATGGTACAGAGCTCTGTGAGCATCAAGGGCAGGCGGCCATATACGATCATTTCTATGTCAATGGCCTTGGAAATATCCCTGATCTGTGCCAGCTTGAGCTCGAAGGAGGCGGTGGCCGACACCATCCCCATCCGCTTGAGCTCCTTGAGGGTCTGGGTGTTGTAGCAGGGCAATCCGAAGTCCCCCCGCAGGGTGAACCCCGCGTCCCGCGCCAGGGAGAGGAGCCCCAGATTTCCCACCAGGGCGTCGGTCACCCCCAGCCCGGCGGCGGTGTCCAGTTCCCGGCGCAGGTCCGGGTACTCCCGGTCCCACGCCACCCGGGGCAGCACCGCGGCCACGGGCACGCCGCGGTCCAGGGCCCGGGCCACCCGGTCCCCGTGGGCGGCAATCTCCTCCAGCGGAAGGTAGAGGAAGTCCGGCTTCAGGCGCAGCAGCTCGTCGGAGAGCTGGCCGGCCCGGCGCAGAGACAGGATAAGTATAGGCGGCTCCTTCCGGTTTTCATACCGGACACCGAACCGAACGTCCCCCTGCCGCCGCGCGGGAGGGGCGGCCCGCAGCTCCGTCAGGCCGCCCAGCACCTGCCTGCGCAGCTCGTTGAGGGCGGACAAGGGTAGGGACAGCCCGGGGGCCACCAGAGCGCGCGCCCGGCGGCAGAGGTAGGGCGTGCCCCCCGTTTTCATCAGCTGGGCCTCCACCGCGGCGGCGTCCAGCGCCACCGTGCGGGCGGGCTTGGGGACCGGCCCCGCCGCCGTCATCACGCGGCCGGCGTCGTCCTCCACCCCCACCAGGGCGGGCTCATCGGGGCGCAGCAGGGCGTAAAGGGTGACGGGGACCCGCTGGACCTCTCCGCCCTGAAAGGCGGCCCTGGCCTCGGCAAACAGGGCGTCGGGCGGCCGGGTCTCCTCCCGGACGCCGAACATGGCGGGGCCGCGGGCGCCGGTGTAATAGCCGTCCGTGAAGCCCTGGCGGGAGAACGCCGCCGTCAGCCGGTGCCGCTCGTCGGCGGTGGGGGCGCGCGCCTCCCGGATGGCGGCGGCGTAAATGGAGGTGACGACGGCCACGTATTCGGGCCGTCTCATCCGCCCCTCCAGCTTGACACAGGCCACCCCCATCTGGTCCAGCTCCCGGAGGTGGTCGATGAGGGAGAGGTCTTTGAGGGAGAGGGGGTTGCCGTTGGGGGCGTCCCCCCACCTGTAGGGCAGGCGGCAGGGCTGGGCGCACAGGCCCCGGTTGCCGCTGCGCCCCCCCAGGACGGAGGAGAAATAGCACTGGCCGCTGTAGGACATGCACATGGCCCCGTGGGCAAAGACCTCAATTTCAATGGGTGAATGGGCGCAGATGTGGGCCATGGCGTCCTTCGACAGCTCACGGGCCAGCACCACCCGGGTGAGCCCCAGGTCGGCGCAGCGCTTCACCCCGTCCAGGCTGTGGATGGTCATCTGGGTGGAGGCGTGGACAGGCAGATCGGGCAGCGACTGCCGCAGCAGCCGCAGCAGGCCCAGGTCCTGGACCAGCACCGCGTCCACGCCCAGGGCGGAGGCGTCGGCGGCCTGGGCGGCGGCGCCGGGCAGTTCCCGGTCGGTCACCAGCGTATTCAGGGTGAGGTAGACCTTGACCCCCCGTATATGGCAATAAGAAACCGCCTCCGCAAACTCCTCCCGGGAAAAGTTTTTGGCATTGCGGCGGGCGTGAAAGGCCCCATATCCAAGGTAAATCGCGTCCGCGCCGGACTGGACGGCGGCGGTGACGGCCTCGGGGGCGCCGGCTGGCGCTAAGAGTTCCAGCATGGTGTTATTTCCTGTTCTGCAGCCTGAAAATCTCCCGCTTGGCCTCGGAGAGCTCCAGCTTGATGCGGGCGGAGTCCTCCAGATACTCTTTCAGCTGGCGGCGCAGGTTTTCGGTGGCCTCCACCTCTTTAAAATAGGCGTCGGCAATGTTCAGCGCGGCCAACACGGCGCTGTCGACGGTGGAGACCTTGGTTGCCTCCAGAACCTGGCGGATCTGGGCGTCCACGTGGCTTGCCACTTTTCGGATGTACGGTTCCTCCTCAGGCGCAATTAAGGTGTACTCCTGACCGGCGACGGTGACGGTAACACGATTTTTCATATCGGAGCCCCCCAATAATCAATACGTGGCGCTATGATACCCTCTGGTATCATGTGTCCCCCCCGCCGGTTCCGCGAGAAGCGCGGGAGGCGATGGGGACATAATCGGTATAACAGCCACACAGTGGGTATTATACCACAGGATGGGCAAAGAAAACATAGGTTAATTTGTGAAATCGGAATTTTCCGGGCTTCTCGACAGGAGGGCGTCCTTTCCCTGTTTACGGGGAGGGAAAAATCGTGTAAAATAGAGGGTGCGAGAAAAAAGAGAGGGGGGTGTCGGTATATGGCGGATGACCTGCTGATTCCGGGCGGGGTGGTCTCCCTGTCCGGGGCGGCCGCCGAGCGGCTGCTTTCCGCCGACGACGGGGACGCCGCGCTGCTCTATCTTTGGCGTCTGCGGCGGGGCCCCGCGTCCGCGCCGGACTGGGCGGCGAAGCGGCTGGCCGAGGCGGCGGACCGGCTGGCCTCCCTGGGCCTGGCCGCGTCCGGGGCGGCGCCCGCCCCGCCCGTGCCCGTGGCGGAGCGGGACGAGCCCCCCGACTACACGTCGGACGACATCAGCCGGGAGCTCCAGAACAACACCTCCTTCGCCCCTCTGGTCAAGGAGGTGGAGCGGCGGCTGGGCAAACTCCTGTCCACCACCGACCTCAAGGCGCTCTACACCATTTATGACTATCTGGCGCTGCCCGCGGAGGTGATTTTGCCGCTG
This sequence comes from uncultured Oscillospiraceae bacterium, assembly GCA_964415275.1. Lineage (GTDB taxonomy): Bacteria > Bacillota > Clostridia > Oscillospirales > Oscillospiraceae > JAEWRY01. The sequence goes on from CAYPZF010000010.1 coordinate 8,403, forward strand.
GTCACCTGGTGCGTGGAGCGGGAGGAGCAAAAGTACGGCCCGGGACGGCGGCCCCGGATGGCCCAAATCCGCCGGGAGGCGTTTGCCTGGCGGCGGCTGGGGATTGAGACCGCCGGGGCGGCGGACGACCACATCAAAAAGATGAGCACCCTCACCAGCCGGGAGGCGGCGCTGCTGGCCCTGGTGGGCATCAGCGGCCGGCCCGCCGTGACGGCGGAGCGCAACTACTTTTCCGGTTGGATTGACATGGGGTTTGAGGAGGAGGCCATCGCCCTGGCCTATGAGAGGACTGTACTGAAAAAGCAGTCCATGAACTGGGCCTATATGAACTCTATTTTAAAGAGCTGGCATGAAAAGGGGCTCCACACCCCGGCGGAAATCGCCGCGGGGGACTCGGCGTACCGCCGTTCGCCCCAGGCCGCGCCGCCCTCCCCCCAGGCCGCCGACGCCCGGGCCAGGGAGGACATCCGCTGGATGCGGGACTTTTTAGCCCAAGAGAAAGCCAAGGAGAAGGGAGGGCCCTAAGGTGTCCTATGAGCAGAAGGTGCTGCGCCTGGCCACCGCCCGGCTGGAGGAGGCCAGGCTGCGCCGGGCGGACCGGCAGGCGGACCGCCGGAACAAGGTATACGCCGACCTGCCGCGGGTGGCGGAGATTGACCGCCAGCTGCGGCAGACGGCGCTGGAGATTGTCACGGTGTCCCTGCGCGGGGGGGAGGACCCGGCCCCCGCCGTCGCGGCGCTCCGGGAGAAGAACATGGCCCTTCAGGCCGAGCGGGCCGCCCTGTTATCGGCGGCCGGCCTCTCCGGGGAGGTGCTGGACGACACACCCCTATGCGCGCGGTGCGGGGACACGGGCTGGCGCGGCGCGGTCATGTGCGACTGCCTGCGGGTCCTGTGCGCCCAGGAGCAGATCCGCGAGCTGTCCAAGCTGCTGGACCTGGGGGAGCAGTCCTTTGACGCCCTCCGGCTGGACTACTACGGCACGGCCCCCTGGCCGGGACGGGACATCTCTCCCCGGGAGAACATGGAGATGGTCTCGGAGATCTGCCGTAATTACGCCCAGAGATTTGGCCGCTTTTACTTCAACAATCTGCTGCTCACCGGGGCGCCCGGCCTGGGCAAGACCTTTCTGTCGGCCTGCATTGCCCGCACCGTGTCGGAAAACGGCTTTTCGGTGGTATACGACACCGCGGGGCAGATTTTCGCCCACTTCGAGGACCAGAAATTTTCCCGGGATACCGAGACCGCCAGCGAGGCCAGGGACGAGACCCGGCGCTATCTGGGCTGTGACCTGCTGATTCTGGATGACCTGGGCAGTGAACTCACCACCCCCTTTGTCCAGGCCGCCCTCTACCGGATTGTCAACACCCGGCTGGTCGGGGCGCAGCACACAGTCATCTCCACCAACCTCTCCATGGACGAGCTCCGGCGGCGGTACACCCCTCAGGTGGCCTCCCGGCTGGAGGGGGAGTACCGGGCCCTGCCCTTTTTCGGCGACGACATCCGCATGCTGAAAAAGAAGGGGCTGTGATTAAAACAGAGAAAAGGCCGGCGGAGCCCAAAGGGCTCCGCCGGCCTTGTTTCATTGGGGGGCGGGACCGCCCGGCCGCCATGGGCTCAGGCGCTCAGGACAAAGTGAAAAAAGCGCAGCATCTCAAACCAGTCATCGCAGGAGAAGAGGACGCATTTGCCGTCCTCCAGTCCGGCGCCGGGGTAGAAGCTCCTGTGAAACGCGGTCTGGTGGGTCTGAAAACGAACCATGGCCTCAAAGCGATCGGGCAGCCGGACGGGACACCGGTCCGCCCGGCGCACCGCCTCCTCCGCCCCCGCTCGGATTTGGGCCACCGCCTCGTCGGGGTGCATGGAGAGGACCGCCCCGCCTCGCCCTTCATTCACCGGCACGGTGACAATGTCCGGAATCAGCGTCCGGGCAAAGTCACACAGCTCCTTGTCCCCGGAGAGGAAGGGGACGCGGGCGCCGTAATAGCCCGCGGTGTAGGCGTTGAGCTGGAACTCGCTCATGCGGGTGCCGTTGAGCAGTACATATTCGTTCCGTGTGTTCATGGTATGGGCCAGGGGACTGCCCGGGGATGCGGCCCAGGCGTGGTAGCCGGTGAAGAGCACCGCGTCAAACCGCTCCCGGTCCAAGCCGCTCACCATGGAGAGGGGGTCTCCTGACCAGCCCCGCAGGACGCGGGCCTGCCGGGGCAGCATCAGGGGGTTCAGGTTGCGGGCGGAGTCGTGGGCATCCCGGACCAAAAGGCCGTCGGCGCCGCCGGCCAGAGCCCCCTCACAGGCGGCGGCCGCCTCCCGGGACATCTGCTGCTGAAAGTAGCTGTAGTCCTGGGGAGTGGAGCGCTCGGTCTCGCTCCAATCGGTGATGCCGCAGGTTCCCTCCATGTCGGCGCTGATCAATACGTTCATATGCAATCCTCCTTAGCAGGCCAGCAGCGCGCGCTCCGCCTGGGCCAGCTCCTCGGCGGTGTTGACCCCCAGCATCTCTTCCGGGGCGCAGGCGGCGCACACCCCCACCCTGCGGCCCTGGGCCAGAAGCAGGGCGGGCACGTCGGTGAGGTAGTACTCCCCCTGGGCGTTGTCGGGGCGGAGCTGGTCCAGGCAGGCCAGCAGGGCGGGCCCCTCAAAGACATAGACCCCGGCGTTGAGCTCGCGCACCCTCCGCTCCTCCGGCGTACAGTCCCTGTCCTCCACGATGCGGGCAAAGCCGCCGGAGGGGTCCCGAATCACCCGGCCGTAGGGCAGGGGGTCCCGGCAGAGGCCGGAGAGCAGGGTGCAGACGTTGCCCTCCGTCCGGTGGGCGGCGAGCAGCGCTTTGTATGTAGCGCGGGTCATGAGGGGCATGTCGCCGTAACACACCAGCACGTCACCGGAAAAGCCGGTCAGAAGAGGGGCGGCGGCGCGGACGGCGTGGCCGGTGCCCAGCTGCTCGGTCTGCTCGGCGGCGGGGTAATCGGGGAAGGCGGCGCGGACGGCCTCCTTCCGGTAGCCCACCACCAGAATCACGTCCTCCCGGGGGAGGAAGGACAGCGCGTCCAGCACATAGTCCAGCAGGGGGCGGCCCGCCGCCTGCCGCATGACCTTGGGCAGCGTGATGCCCTCGGACTGGAGCCGGGTGCCCTTTCCCGCGGCCAGCACCACGGCCTTTACGTTATGTTCCATGGAGTATCTCTCCCTCTGTATCGGTTTTACTATAGTATAGCACAGCACAGGGGCGCTGTCATGAAAAAGAGCGGGGGAGCGGCCGCGGCCGCTCCCCCGGAGTTTTATTTCGGTTTTTAGGCATCGTCTTCCAAAAGGCCGTACCCGCCGTCGTAGCGCCGGTAGACCACGGAAAAGGTGCCGTTCAAATCTTCATTGCGGAAGGCAAAGAAGGTGTGCCCCAGCAGATTCATTTGGAGGATGGCCTCTTCCACCGTCATGGGGCTGAAGAAGAAGTGCTTGACGCGCACCAGCTTAAACTCTTCCTCTTCCGGCTCCTCGGGCGCGAAGGAGGACTGGAGCTCGGCGCTGTCCCCCACGCCTCGGACGAAGGCGTCCTTGCGCAGGCGCTTTCCCAGTCTGGCTTTGTTTTTGCGCAGACGCCGCTCGATGGAGGCCACGGCGGCATCGATGGAGACAAACATGTCGGACGTGCTCTCCGCGACGCGGATGATTGTCCCGCCGGAGCGAATGGTAACCTCCACATTGTTCCGGCCCTTTTCCACACTAAAGACAACGGAGGCCTCTGTATCCGCCTTAAAGTAGCGGTCCAGCTTGCCCAGCTTTTTCTCCGCGTAGGCGTGCACCCGGGCGGGAAGCGTAACCTTTTTGTCCGTAAATGTGAATTTCATAGTTGCCAACTCCTTTCGCCCCTCCGGAGAAGGGCCGTCTGTGAGAGGGCGTGAACGCGAACGACCCTCTGGGGAAAGTATACCACACACAGCGGAAGAAGTCACCTGATTTTGGTGACTTTATTAAAATACGGCCGCCCGGCGGGGGCCGGACGGCCGTGTCACGTGTTATATTATTTTCTGCCGCCGCGGCGGGCCCCCCGCCTTTCCGCCATGCGCAGGTCGGAGAGCCTGCTGTCCGAGGACTGCATGAACTGCTTGAGGCGGTCCTCAAAGTCGCTCGGTTCCTTGGGCGCGGCGGGCCGGGGCACGTAGCCTCCGGCGGGTCTGCGCTCGCTGCCCGCGGGGGCCCTGTGGGCACCCAAAGGAGCCCGTCCGGCCGGACGGGGCGGTGGCGGCAGCGCCTTTTTGATTGACAGGTTGATGCGGCCCGAGTCATCGATGCCGATGACCTTGACCTTAACCTCCTGCCCTTCCGCCAGATAATCCCGCACCTCATTTACATAGGTATACGCAATTTCCGAGATATGTACGAGACCGGACTTCCCGCCGGGGAGTGACACAAAGGCGCCAAAGTTTGTAATGCCTGTGACCTTGCCATCCTGAATGGAACCAACAGCTAACTCCATATGAACTGATAAATCCTCCTATTTCGTATAGATAAATATTTTTTCTCCCGGGGTGACAAGCCCCAGCTTTTCACGGGCCACGTCGGCGACGCGCTCAGGGTCGTCGCTGTGGGCCACGGCGTCGGCCAGCTCGGCGTTTTTTTGCGTCTGCACGGCCACTTGTCGGTTCAGCCCGTCCAGATTGGTCTGGGCGGTGCTGATCTGCCCCCGCAGGTTGAGCAGCGCCGTAGTCAGGTAGATCAGCAGCGCCAAAATCACCAGCTTGGTCATCAGTCCAGCCTTTTTGGTGAGAATCATACGCGCCATCCTCCC
>CAYPZF010000011.1:0-12776 GCA_964415275.1 uncultured Oscillospiraceae bacterium
TCATCACAAGGACCTCCCGCATATCTGTACTAGCTAACATCATACAGGAAGCGAGTTTAAGAAAAAAGCGGGAGAATGATTAAGAGTTTCATAAGAACGGGGTTTTTAAGATATTTTAAGAGAAATCCGTCTTTTATCTTAAAGGAGTTCTTGGTACAATATTGACAGGAAAGGGTGAGGATATGTATAACATTTTGATTTGTGATGACGAGGCGGATATCGTAGCGGCGTTAAAGATATATCTCTCCGCGGAAGAATACACCCTGTTCACCGCTTACACCGGACGGCAGGCCATTGAGGTGGTGGAGTCCCAGGACATCCACCTGATCTTGATGGACATCATGATGCCGGAGATGGACGGAATCGCCACCACCGCCAAGCTGCGGGAGCGGTACAACATCCCCATCATTCTGCTCACCGCCAAGAGCGAGGACACCGATAAGGTCCTGGGGCTCAACATCGGCGCCGACGACTACATCACAAAGCCGTTCAACCCCATGGAGGTGCTGGCCCGTGTGAAGAGCCAGCTGCGGCGGTACACCAACCTGGGCGGCATGGTGAGGAAGCCGGACCACTACGTGATTGGCGGCGTAGCGATGAACGACGAGGCCAAAAGCGTCACGGTGGACGGGGAGCCGGTCTCCCTCACGCCCATTGAGTACAACATCCTGAAACTGCTGATGCAGAGCCCGGGCCGGGTCTACTCCTCCGCCCAGATTTACGAGCTGGTGTGGAATGAAAACGCCATCGGCTCGGAGAGCGCCGTGGCGGTGCATATCCGCCATCTCCGGGAGAAAATTGAGATCAACCCCTCAGACCCCCGCTACCTGAAAGTGGTCTGGGGCCTAGGGTATAAGATGGAAAAGGAGACAGGCAAATGAAACAGCCCACCCACAGCCTGCCCGCAAAGATTGCAGCCATCTTTCTGCTGACCTTTGCGGCCGTCGCGGCTACGGTCAGCGCAATCGGTGTGGGCGTGGTATACTCCACCGGCGGGTACAGCGGCGCCCTCCCGGCGGAGTATTTTACCCATATGGAGGCCTGGACCCCGCTGCTCCTGTGGTTCTACGGAGAGCGGTACGTCCTGATCGGGGCGGCGGTGTTTTGCCTGCTGCTGTCTGTCGTCACATTTATTTTTCTCATGTGCGCGGCGGGGCACCGGAAGGGCCGGGAGGAGGTTGTCCTGAACCTCCAGGACAGAATCCCCTTTGATCTCTACCTATGCGCGACCGGATTCTGCGTCGTGGCTCTGGTGTACGGCGCCGCGGAGATGGGCCGTTTTTCCTACGACGTCTTTTCCGTCGCCGTGGCGGGCCTGCTCCTTGTGCTGGCGGGCCTGCTTGTCCTGGCCGTCTGCATGACGCTGGCCACCCGGGTCAAGACCAGGACCGTGCTGCGCAACACGGTGCTCTGGAGATGCGCCGCGCTTCTGCTCCGGGTGTTTCGTTTCATCAGGCGGGAGCTGGTGGAGACCTTTCAGAATATCCCCGCGATCTGGCGGGCCGCCCTGATTTTCTGCGGGGCTACCATAATCAACGTACTCCTGGCCTGGGGCGCCTTTTGGGGGAGAAGCGGCGGGTTTTTGATGGTTGGATTTGTCTTCAACTTCCTGCTGCTGGTGGCGGTGTGCAGGCTGGCGCGCAGCCTCAACGACCTGAAGCTGGCCGGAGAGCGGCTGGCGGAAGGCAATCTGGACTATAAGGTAGACACAGCCCGGCTGCGCTGGGACTTTAAGACCCATGGAGAAAACCTCAACGCCATCGGCGACGGCATGTCCATCGCGGTCAACCAGAAGATGCGCAGCGAGCGGCTCAAGACCGAGCTCATCACCAACGTCTCCCACGACCTCAAGACCCCCCTCACCTCCATTGTAAACTACGTGGATCTAATGAAAAAAGAGCAGCTGGAGGGGCGGGCGGCGGAGTGTCTGGAGGTGCTGGACCGGCAGTCCAACCGGCTGAAAAAGCTCACCGAGGACTTGGTGGAGGCCTCTAAGGCCTCCACGGGCAACATCGCCCTGGCGCTCACCCGCACCGATGTGGCGGAGCTCGTCAATCAGGCGGTGGGGGAATATGCCCAGCGTCTGGAGGAGGCGGGGCTGGAGGCGGTGGTCTCTCTCCCGGCGGAGGAGGTGTTTATCCGGGCCGACGGGCGGCTGATCTGGCGGGTGTTTGACAACCTGCTGAACAACGCCTGCAAATACGCCCAGCCCGGCACCCGGCTCTATGTGGACGTGCACCCGTCTCCCGCCGAGGTGGCCATCACCATGAAAAACATCTCCCGGGACAAGCTCAATTTAGACGCCGAGGAGCTGATGGAGCGCTTCGTGCGGGGGGAGAGCTCCCGGACCGCCGAGGGCAGCGGCCTGGGGCTCAACATCGCCCGCAGCCTGGTGGAGCTGCAAAAGGGCCGCTTCCACCTGTCGGTGGACGGGGACCTGTTCAAGGTGGAGAGCACGTTCCCACGGCAGATTTGAGCCCGGGCACGACAAAAGCCTCCGCGCCGGAGAACGGCGCGGAGGCACTCTTTTTGCGCGGCGGGCGTCCGGCCCGGCGTATGCCTAGAACTCCGCGTTGCCCACGGTGCGGGGATGGGGCAGGACGTCGCGGATGTTGGAGACGCCGGTGAGGTACATGACCATCCGCTCGAAGCCTAGGCCGAAGCCCGCGTGCTTACAGCCGCCGTAGCGGCGCAGGTCCAGATACCACCAGTAGTCCTCCGGGTCCAGCTCCAGCGCGCGCATCCGGGCTTCCAGGACGTCCAGCCGCTCCTCGCGCTGGCTGCCGCCGATGATTTCACCGATGCCGGGCACCAGGCAGTCGGCGGCGGCCACGGTCCTGCCGTCGTCGTTGAGACGCATATAGAAGGCCTTGATCTCCGTGGGGTAGTCCGTGACGAAGACGGGGCGCTTGAAATGCCGCTCCGTGAGATAGCGTTCGTGCTCGGTCTGGAGGTCGCAGCCCCAAGAGACCGGGTATTCGAACTCGACCGGGGCCTTTTGGAGGATATCCACCGCCTCGGTATAGCTCACCCGGCCAAACTGGTTGGAGGCCACGTGCTCCAGCCGGTCCAACAGCCCCTTGTCCACGAAGGCGCTGAAAAAGGCCATCTCGTCGGGGCACTTGTCCATGACGGCGCGCAGGACGAACTGAATCATATCCTCGGCCAGGTCCATGCTGTCGGCCAGGTCGGCGAACGCGATCTCAGGCTCAATCATCCAGAATTCGGCGGCGTGGCGCTGGGTGTTGGAGTTCTCCGCCCGGAAGGTGGGGCCGAAGGTGTAGACGTTGCCAAAGGCCATGGCGAAGTTTTCGGCGTTGAGCTGGCCGGAGACGGTGAGGCTGGCCGGCGTCCCGAAGAAGTCCCGGCTGTAGTCCACCGCTCCGTCGGCGGTTTTGGGCACCTGGTCCAAATCGAGGCTGGTCACCTTGAACATCTCCCCGGCTCCCTCGCAGTCGGAGGCGGTGATGATGGGGGTGTGCACATAGACAAAGCCGCGCGCCTGGAAAAAGGTGTGGATGGCGTGGGCGGCCACCGAGCGCACCCGGAAGACGGCGGAAAACAGGTTGGTCCGGGGCCGCAGATGCTGAATGGTGCGCAGGTACTCCACACTGTGGCGCTTTTTTTGCAGGGGGTAATCAGGGGAGGAGGCGCCCTCCACGGTGATGGCGCCGGCCTTGATCTCCACCGGCTGCTTGGCCCCGGGGGTGAGGACCACCCTTCCGGTGACCGCGAGGGCGGCACCCACGTTCTGCCTGGCGATCTCCTTGAAGTTATCCAGCGCGTCGGCCTCAAACACCACCTGCAGGCTCTTGAAGCAGGAGCCGTCGTTGAGCTCGATAAAGCCAAAGGACTTCATATCCCGAATGGTGCGGGCCCAGCCGCAGACGGTAACCTCCTTGCCGTCAAACGCCGTCAGGTCCGCGAGAATCCGCGCAATCATGATCCGTTTCAAATGGGGCACCCTCTCTTCTCTCCGCCCGGCGGGCGGAGGTTTCATACTGTATACCGGAAGCGGCGCAGCGCCGTTATCGTGTCACACATTATAAAGGAAAATACGTCGGTTTACAACCTTGACTTTCGCGGGACAGGCCCGGGCGGAGGGCCTGCCGCCCTCTGGTCACCGGCCGAGGAGGAAGAGGTTGGGGTCGCTGACGAAGTTGGAGACGCTGTAGAGCACCAGGGCGACGTCGATTTCCTGCTCCTCCACATAGGCGGACAGGGCGCTTGTGTTGTATCTGGGGTCGAATAGATGGACCTCTGAAAAGTGGGCGGTGAGGAAGGGGGCCAGGCAGTCGCTGTAGGAGTCCCGGACGACGAGCAGCCTGGGGGCATCGATGTGCCCGGTCCGAATGACGCAGAGGGACTGACTGCCGCCCAGAAAGGCGGCGTATTGGTCCTTGGTCTCCAGACGGCTTCTGTCGTAGAGCGCCCCGGCCCGGGGTGTGCCGTCAAACCAGGAGACAACCGAAATCCCGTCCTCCGGGACATAGAAGTCGATGCTGTCGGGCGCCACCCAGCGCACACCGGAGGAGGAGAACACGGTGCCGCAGAAAGAGGTGCTCACCGTCTCCTTTTCATAGGAGGAGAGGGGGACGGCAGACAGGCCCATGGCCTCCATGATGGCCTCATATCCGTAGAAAGCGCCCAGGCTGGTCCAGTGGTGGTCGGTGCGGTAGTAAAGGGCCTCTTGGCTGCGGCTGGAGAGCGCGGCGCCCACGTCTACCCAGCGGGCCTGGGTGACCTCCTCCGCCCGGGTCAGGATAGCGGTCTCATCGGCGTTGGGCGCCCCCTTGGGCAGCCGGTCGGACCACACGGAGACCTTGCCGGGGACGAGGGAAAAATAGACGGGGATATCCGTGTGTTCCGCAAATTGATTCACATAATTCAGGTTCGCCGCCACCCGCGTCTCGTCCGAGGGGTCAAACCGGGAGATCAGAGTGTCCTCGTCGCAGAGATAGACCTCGTTGTTCTCCCGCTTGCCCAAGGCGGCCTCCGACCGGGCCTTGAGGGAAGTCCAGAGGTCCCGGCCCGGGAACTGGTCGTTGACGTAGGTCTCAAACTCCGACATGAACCTGCCGGTGAAGAAGCCGCCGTCCAGACGGAAGTCCCGGGCGCTCAGGGTGGGCAGCTGCTGCAGATAGCGGTTTTCCAGAGGGGAGAAGTCCCGGTCCGGTGTGAGCAGGCCGGCCAGAAGGAAAAGGCCCAGAAAGGCGCAGAAAAGCACGGTGATCAGAACACTGTATTTCTTATCCATGGCGTGGCCCCCTTAAAAGCGGAAGTAAAGAAACGGATTGTAAGTGGCGTCCACCAGATAAGCGGTGGACAGGACAAGGCACGCCAGCATAAGCAGGGGGAAGAGCGCCGCCGCCGTTTTTGGGGGCAGCCGGCGCCACAGGCCGGCCGCCATGGGGGTGGCGGCCACACAGGCCAGAAATAGCGTGGGCAGATAGGAGCGCAGGTGGTAGAAGAAGGGGCCGTCGGCCAGGCCGCCCCCGGCAAAGCCAAACATGGCGGCCAGAAAGGGCCCCATCCGGGAGAAGTCCTCCACGGCAAAGAGGGCCCAGCTCACCAGCACCAGAAAGAGGGTGTAGAGACGGCCCACCGCGGCGGGGCACCGGTCCAGCCGGCACTTCAGCCAGCGCTTTTCCAGGAAGAGCAGGACCCCGAAATAGAGCCCCCAGAGCAGAAAATTCCAGTTGGCACCGTGCCAGATGCCGGTGAGGCTCCAGACCAGCAGCAAATTAAGGCAGAGGCGCCACGGCCCCGCCCGGTTGCCGCCCAGGGGAATATAGACATATTGCCGGAACCAGGAGCCCAGGGAGATGTGCCACCGCCGCCAGAATTCGGTGACCGACCTGGAGATATAGGGGTAGTCGAAGTTTTTGGGGAACTCAAAGCCCAGCATCCGGCCCAGGCCGGTGGCCATGTCCGAGTACCCCGAAAAATCGAAGTAGAGCTGGAGGGAGAAGGCCAGAATGCCCAGCCAGGCGCCCGCCGTCGTGAGCTCCGCCGTGGGGACGGCCTTGCAGGCGTCCCACAGCAGCCCCAGGCTGTTGGCCAGCAGGACCTTTTTCCCCAGACCCACCACAAAGATCTGGACACCGGAGGCAAACCGCTCGCAGCTGTGGACGCGGCTGTCAATCTGTCCCCCCAGCTCCTTGTACTTGAGGATGGGACCGGCGATGAGCTGGGGAAAGAGGGCGACAAAGGTGCCGAAGTTGACCAGGTTCCGCTGGACTCCGGCGTCGCCCCGGTACACGTCGATGGTGTAGCTCATCGTCTGGAAGGTGTAGAAGGAGATGCCGATGGGCAGGCGGAGGTTCAAAATGGGCATGACGTTCAGCCCGGCCCCCTGCAGGGCTGCGGCGATGAAGTCCCAGTATTTAAAGAAAAACAGCAGGGCCAGGCTCCAGAACAGCGATGAGGCCACCGCCAGGCGCGCGTGCCTGTCCCGGCCCTGCTTCCGAAAGCGCTCTGTCAGGATGCCGTGGCTGTAGCCGATGGCGGTGGAGGCGAACATAATAAGGATATACGTCGGCTCTCCCCAGCCGTAAAAAATAAGGCTGAGGATAAGCAGCGCCAGATTGCGCCGCTTGAGGGGGGTTATATAGTAGAGGAACAGCACCGCCGGGAGGTAAAGGAAAAGAAAGTACGGGCTGGAGAAAACCACGGGTCCGTCACCTCAATTTTATCGTCCTGAAGCGCGCGGTATAAAAACATGCCTTTTGCACGATCATATGGCGCAGTGTGTTCTATTGTGTCATATTTTTTATTCCCCGTCAATCTCACTTCCCGCGGAATACGGGAAGAACAGGGCCGGGCCGTCGAAAATACCGGCCCGCAAAAGGAAGGTTTTTTTGCACATATTCCATACCACATCACATAGACTGATATGTACATGAAACAAAGGAGGAGACAACATGCCGGAGGAGAACACCCAGACCACGGTGCTGCCGGTGCCGCCGCGTGAGGATCTGGATGACCTGATTTTTCGCTGGGAGGCACAGGAGTGGTTGGCCAGCGAACGATGATATCCGCCCGCGCATGCGGGCGGTTTTCACTTTACAGCGGGCGGGTTTTCGGATATAATACTCTCGCTGATTTGAGAAAGAATGAGAGTGAACACGCCATGCTGCAATTTGACGAGTATAAAATAAAGCTCAACAACCTGCGTCCGGCGCTGCGGGATCTGGGACAGGCCCTGAACCTGGAGGCCGCCGAGCGGGAGCTGGACCTGCTGGAGGCGGAGAGCGCCGCCGACGGCTTTTGGGACGACGCGGAAAAGGCCCGGAAGGTCCAGCAGCGCATCAAGACGCTGCAAAGCAAGCTGGAGGGGCAGAAAAAGCGGGGGGGCCTGTGGTCCGACCTTATGACCCTGTGCGAGATGGGGCTGGAGGAGGAGGACGCCTCTCTGATTCCCGAGCTGGAGGAGGGGTATGCCCGCCTGGAGGCCGGGATGGAGGAGGCCAGGCTCTCCACGCTGCTCACGGGGGAGTACGACAGCTCCAACGCCATCCTCAACCTCCACGCCGGCGCGGGCGGCACCGAGGCCCAGGACTGGGCCCAGATGCTCTGCCGGATGTACACCCGCTGGGCCGAGCGCCACGGCTTTGACTATAAAATCGTGGACATGCTGGATGGGGACGAGGCCGGCATCAAAAGCGCCACCATCCTCATTGAGGGGGAAAACGCCTACGGCTATTTAAAGGGGGAGCACGGCGTGCACCGGCTGGTGCGCATCTCGCCCTTTGACGCCAATGCCCGCCGCCAGACCTCCTTTGCCGCGCTGGAGGTGATGCCGGAGATTCCCGACGACGTGGAGGTGGACATCCGGCCGGAGGACATCAGGACGGACGTGTACCGGGCCTCGGGCGCCGGCGGCCAGCACGTCAACAAGACCTCCTCCGCCGTCCGGCTCACCCATCTGCCCACCGGCGTGGTGGTCTCCTGCCAGACCGAGCGCAGCCAGTTCCAAAACAAGGACACCTGTATGAAAATGCTGCGCTCCAAGCTGGTGGAGCTTCAGCTCCAGGCCCAGGCGGAGAAAATCTCCGACCTGAACGGCGTCCAGATGAAGATTGAATGGGGCAGTCAGATCAGGTCCTATGTGTTTATGCCCTACACCCTGGTGAAGGACACCCGCACCGCCTTCGAGAACAGCAATGTAAACGGCGTGATGGACGGGGATTTGGACGGGTTTATCAACGCCTATCTCAAGGCCCGGGCCACTGGAAACTGGGCCGTCAAATAACCCCCTACGACAGTCGCGGGACGCCGTCGCCGCATTTTTTCTGCCGCGCGGTTAAAGGCGGGGAAGGGCCCGGAAAGGTGGAAACGAAATGAAACAAACCAGGCTTCTCGCGCTGCTGCTCTGCCTGGCGCTGGCGGCCGCGCTGCCCGTGTCCGCGGCGGCCTGGGAGGAGACGCCCCAGGGCAACGGGAAAATATTGATTCTCCATACCAACGACGTGCACTGCAATGTGGCGGACGGCATGGGGTATTCCGGGCTGGCCGCCTACCGCGCGGCGATGGAGGGAATCTACGGCCCGGATTATGTCACCCTGGTGGACGCGGGCGACGCGGTCCAGGGCGGCAGCATCGGGACGGTCTCCAGGGGGGCCTATCTGGTGGACATCATGAACCGGGCGGGCTATGACCTGGCCGTACCCGGCAATCACGAGTTTGATTTTGGCCTTGACAACTTTGAGCGGCTGGCGGAGCGGGCGCAGTATCCCTATCTCTGCTGCAACCTGACCGTGCTGAGGACAGGGGAGACCGTGCTGGAGCCCTATCGCATTCTCTCCTACGGGGAGACCAAGGTGGCCTATGTCGGCATCACCGCCCCGGAGGCGTTCCACAAACTGCCCGCCTCCTATTTTCAGGACGAGCACGGTGCCAGCCTCTACAGTTTCTCTCAGGGGAGCGATGGACTGGCGCTCTACAACGCGGTCCAGACCGCGGTGGACGCGGCCCGGGCCGAGGGCGCGGACTTTGTGGTGGCCGTCGGCCATCTGGGGGAGGCGGGCACCGCCAACGAGTGGAAGGCCTCGGCGGTCATCGCCAACACCACGGGCATCGATGTGCTGATTGACGGGCACTCCCATGAGGAAATCCGGCGCACGGCGAAGAACAAGGCGGGCGAGCCGGTGGTCTGGGCCCAGGCGGGTGTCGGGATGGAGGCCATCGGCAAGATCGTCATTGACCCGGCCACCGGCGCCATTACCAGTGAGCTGGTCAAGGGGTACGCGGGAAAGGACGGGGATATGACCGCCTTTATCGACGGCATAATGGCGGAGTTCCAGCTGGAGCTGGGTGTTGTGGTGGCCCAAAGCGAGGTGGCCCTCACCTGCCATGACCCCGCCACGGGGGAGCGCCTCATCCGCAGGGGAGAGACCAATCTGGGCGACCTGTGCGCCGACGCCTTTCGTGCGGTGCTGGAGGCGGACATCGGACTGGTGAACGGGGGCGGCATCCGGGGCGGCATAGCCATCGGAGAGATTACAAAGGGTGATCTCCTGGACGTATATACGTTCAGCAATTCCGCCTGTTTGGCCGAGGTCACGGGCCGGCAGCTGCTGGACGCCCTGGAATTCGGCGCCAGCAGGTACCCGGAGGAGAGCGGGGGCTTTCTCCAGGTGTCCGGTCTCAGTTATACCGTGGACAGCACACAGCCCTCTTCGGTTGTGACCAACGACAGGAAAGAGTTTGTGGGCGTGGCCGGCCCCTACCGGGTCCGGGATGTGATGGTGGGGGACAGGCCGCTGGACCTGGCCCGGACCTACACGGTGGCCGGCAACGACTATATCCTCAAAAACAGCGGGGACGGCTATACCATGTTCGGGTCAAACATCAGGATAGCAAAGGACGATGTGATGCTGGACAGCGCCCTGCTTGCCCGGTATATTACGGAGACGCTGGGGGGCAGAATCGGCTTTGACTACGCGGACCCCTACGGCCAGGGCAGGATTGTGGTGCTGCGGGATATCCTCTTTGACTTCGGGGATCTGGACCACACGGCCTGGTACGCCGGCGCCGTCCGGTTCTGTGTGGAGCGGGGGCTGATGGCCGGCGCCGGAGAGGGGAGGTTTGTCCCCAACGGGGTGGTGACCCGGGGCACCGTCTTTCAGACGCTGTATAACGCCGAGGGCGCGGGCCGGAGCCCGGCGGAGCCCTCCGGGCGGGCGGGATTTTCCGATGTCGCAGGCAAGTGGTATGAGGACGCGGCCCACTGGGCGGCCCAAACCGGCCTTGCCGCCCTGCCGGGGGACGGGAGATTCCACGGCGACCGGCCGGTGACCCGGGCTGAACTCGCCACCATCCTGGCCCGCTACGCCGCGTGGAAGGGTGTGGACCTGAGCCGGGGCGGCACGTCCATGGAAGAGGCGGCCGATTATGACGCCATCCCCGGCTGGGCCCTGGACGGGATGTCCGCGTGCTTCTACAACGGCATCATGACGGGGAAGCCGGGCAACCGCCTGGACCCCAACGGCGGGGCAGTGCGCACCGAGCTGGCTACGGTTCTGTATCATTACGGCGCCCTGGCGGCGTGACCCGGAGGAAACGCGGGGAGCACAAGGGGGCGGCCCCCCCGTTTGCGCCCTTGACATGAGGACAAAAACATGGTATAGTGTCCACGATATCAAGGCAATGAGGGAGACAACGCCGCCTCGCGCCGCCAAGAGAGAAGGGGCCCCAGGCTGAAAGCCCTTTCGCGAAGCGGAGGCGGAAAACCACTCCTGAGCCGCCCATGAACGATGAAATGGGCCGGGCCCCTCCCGTTACAGGGGGCACGAGCGGCAGCGGGTTTGTGCCCCGCTGCAAGCAGGGTGGAACCGTGGGATGGTTTCGTCTCACCCCTGAATTTTATTCAGGGGTGAGACTTTTTTCTGCCCCGGACAAGGAGGAATTGTCATGAGCGATGACAACAAGCGAAATGCGTTTGAGCATGAGGAGTACCGCAATGCGTACCGGCATACCGTCTCCCACATTCTGGCCCAGGCGGTGAAGCGCCTGTACCCCGAGGTGAAGCTCGCCATCGGCCCCGCCATCAAGGACGGGTTTTACTACGACTTCGACACCCCCTTCGCCTTCACCCAGGAGCATCTGGACGCCCTGGAGGCCGAGATGCGGAAAATCTGCAAGGAAAAGCTCAAGCTGGAGCGCTTTACGCTCCCCAGAGCGGAGGCGGTCCAGTTTATGGAGGCGCGGGAAGAGCCTTATAAGGTAGAGCTCATCCTCGACCTGCCCGAGGACGAGGAGATCTCCTTTTACAGACAGGGGGACTTCACCGACCTGTGCGCCGGCCCCCATCTGGACTCCACCGGCCGGGTCAAGGGGAACGCCCTCAAGCTCACGTCGGCCACCGGCGCCTATTGGCGCGGGGACTCCGACAACAAAATGCTTCAGCGCATCTACGGCACCGCCTTTCCCAAGAAGGAGGAGCTGGATGCCTACTTGCAGCGGATAGAGGAGGCCAAGCGGCGGGACCACCGCAGGCTGGGGAAAGAGCTGGACCTGTTCATGCTGTGCGACGAGGGCCCCGGATTCCCCTTCTTTCTGCCCAAGGGCGTGGTCCTGCGCAACGAGCTGGAGGCCTACTGGCGTGAAATCCACAGGAAGGCGGGCTATGAGGAGGTTCGCACCCCCATCATCCTCAACGAGGAGCTCTGGCACCGCTCGGGCCACTGGGACCACTACCAGGCCAACATGTACTCCACCCAGATAGACAACGAGAACTACGCCATCAAGCCCATGAACTGCCCCGGCGGCATGCTGGTGTACAAGCGCCGGCCCTGGTCCTACAAGGACCTGCCCCTGCGGGTGGGTGAGTTGGGGCTGGTCCACCGCCACGAGCTCTCCGGCGCGCTCCACGGGCTGATGCGGGTGCGGTGCTTCACCCAGGACGACGCCCACATTTTTATGACCCCCGAGCAGATGGAGGAGGAGATTACCGGTGTCATCCATAAGATTGACGGCATCTACAACCTCTTCGGGTTCCAGTATCACATTGAGCTCTCCACCTGCCCCGAGGACTTTATCGGCACCGAGGAGATGCGCGCCTACAGTGAGGAGGTGCTGAGAAACGTCCTGGAGAAGAGCGGCCGGGCCTATGTGGTAAACCCAGGCGACGGCGCCTTCTATGGTCCGAAGATCGACTTCCACCTGGAGGACGCCATCGGCCGCACCTGGCAGTGCGGCACCATTCAGCTGGACTTCCAGATGCCGGAGCGCTTTGAGCTGGAGTACACCGGCGCCGACGGCGGAAAACACCGCCCCATTATGGTCCACACCGTGGCCTTGGGCTCCATCGAGCGGTTTATCGGCATTTTGACCGAACACTACGCCGGCGCCTTCCCCGCTTGGCTGGCCCCCGTCCAGGTGAAGGTGCTGCCCATCACGGACCGCACCGCGCAGTACGCGGATCAGGTGGCGGCCCGGCTGGCGGACGCCGGGTTCCGGGTGGAGACCGACCACCGCAGTGAAAAAATCGGGTATAAAATCCGGGAAGCCCAGATGCAAAAGATACCGTATATGCTGGTTGTGGGCGACAAAGAGGCGGAGGTCGGCCAGGTGGCGGTCCGCTCCCGCGGCGCAGGGGACCTGGGTGCCATGGAGTACGAACAGTTTGCCGCCCATCTGCGGGATGAGGTAGAGCAGCGGAAAAGCCAATAAAACAGCGCCGTATCGAGGGCATGGCCCGGTCAGACTTGGACCGGGCCATGCCATTTTTGGCAAAAGAGAGAAAAATTCATTTTCTGATTGAAATTTTTCTA
>CAYPZF010000012.1:0-12705 GCA_964415275.1 uncultured Oscillospiraceae bacterium
GAGGTCCCGTTCGAGGTCCCAGAGATCAGGACCTCCTTCACCAGGGGGATCTGAATGAGCTTTTCCTCCAGCTTTTCCGGAGAGATTTTTTTGCCGTTTTTAAAGACGATCAGATTCTTTTTCCGGCCGGTGAGGTAGAGGAAGCCGTCCTTGTCCAGATAACCCAGGTCGCCGGTCTTGAACCAGCCGTCCTCCAGCACCTCGGCGGTGAGCTCCGGCGCGTTGTAATAGCCGCTCATGACCGACTCGCCCCTCACCCAGAACTCACCGTCCACCAGTTTGACCTCACAGCTGGGCAGCGCTATGCCGACCGACCCCATCTTGCAGGAATGGTTGCTGCTGACTGAGATAAGGGGGGAGCACTCGGTGATGCCGTAGCCCTGTAAGATTTGGATGCCAAAGGCCTCGAAGTCTTCCGAGATCTCCTTGCCCAGGTGGGCGCCGCCGCAGATCAGGATGTGCAGGTTGCCCAGGAGCTTCCGCTTCAGCTCAACGAGCGCGCTGTTGTCCCGGGGGATGTTGAGTTTTTTACGGAATTTTCCGCGCTTCAAGGTGGCACGCAGTGCGTCTATGATGCCCTCTTTTTCCGCCATCATCCAAAGCTGGCTGTAAATGGCCTCCACAACCAGGGGGACGGTGAGCATCGTGTCCGGCTGTGCCAGCAGCAGGTCGCGCATCATGGTGCGCAGGTCCCCGTTGATGTAGGTGTGGGCGCCGCGCAGCAGGGAGCCCAGCAGGGCGCAGGTGAGCCCGTAGGCGTGGTAGAAGGGCAGGGAACAGAACACGACCTTCTCAAATGTGACATAGAGCCAGGAGTCACACATATTCTTCAGCATATTTCTGTGGGAGAGCATGACCAGCTTAGATTGGCTGGTGGTGCCGGAGGTAAAGACGATGGCGGCGGTCTGGTCCGGAGAGACGGCGCAGCCGCCCAGCGCGTTGTATCCATTGGCGCGCAGTGCTCGTCCCTCTTCACAAAAGGCCGCGAGGGTCATGGGGTTGGCGCTGTCCGGCGCGCCGCCCAGGAGGAACAGACGCTCCGCCGCCGCAGCACTGTCCGGAAAGAAGGGCGTACAAATCTCCTGGAAGGGCGCGGAGGCAAACACCCCCTGGGCATCTGACAGATGGAGCATTTCCCGGATGCTGTCGTCCGGC
Organism: uncultured Oscillospiraceae bacterium; assembly: GCA_964415275.1. Classification (GTDB taxonomy): domain Bacteria; phylum Bacillota; class Clostridia; order Oscillospirales; family Oscillospiraceae; genus JAEWRY01. The sequence continues at coordinate 1,156 of CAYPZF010000012.1, forward strand.
TGCTCGATGTCGATGCAGACCGCCACCCCGCCGCACACCATGGCGGCCAGGCAGGCGACGAGCCATTCATAGCTGTTTTCACCCACAAGGGCGATGTGCTTGCCGGCCAGCCCCCGGGCGCAAAGCGACTCACCCAGGGAGAGGACGTCCTCTCCCAGCTCGTGATACGTGTGGGTGACTTTCTCTTGCTTTCGGGTGAAGTAAGAGACGGCGGGCTGCGCGCCGTATTTGGCGGAGATGCCGGCCAGATAGGCGGGGAAGGTGTCGTAATAGTCAACGGCGTTGAATGGGAATTGTTTCATGGATGGTACCCCCTGCTTTCTTTTACTTACAGGCTTTCTTCCAGGTCGTGGGCCTGCGTACAAACTGTCTCTGGGCCGTGTGCGTGCAGATAGGCGATAAATACGTCCACAATCTGGGGGTCAAACTGGCTGCCCCTGTTGCGGATCAGCTCCTGCATGGCCTGCCTCACACCCAGGCTCTTCCGGTACTGGCGGTCTGAGGTCATGGCGTCAAAGGAATCGGCCACGGCAATGATGCGCGCCTCCTCCGGGATAGACTCCCCCGACAGGCCGTCGGGGTAGCCGCCGCCGCCGTAGCGCTCGTGGTGTCCGCGGACGATGGGGACGATATCACAGAACTTGGAGATGGCGGAGAGGATATCCGCGCCCCGGGCGGAGTGGGCCTTGATGACCCGGCATTCGGTGCGGGTGAGGGGCTCCCGCTTCAGCAGGATCGCGTCGGAGATGCTCAGCTTGCCCACGTCGTGGAACAGACCGGCCACACGAAGCCGCTCGCAGTACGCCGCGTCCTTCCCCATGCGCTCCGCGATTTTCACCGCGTAGTAGGAGACCCGGTCGGAGTGGCCCCGGGTGTAGATGTCCTTGGCGTCTACCATGAGGCGCATCACGCTGACCATTTCCAGGTAGCTGTCGTGCAGGTCGTTGTAGGCGCGGGTGAGCTCGTCATTTTTCGCGTTTACAAGGGAGTGCAGTATGGCGTTGCGGAACGCGGCGGCGATCTGCTTTGCAAACAGGTCCAGCAGCTGCATCTGCTCAAACTTGGGCGGCTCCTCGAAGGCAACGCCCAACAGGCCGACACATACCCCGCGCTCATTCAATACGGGCGCCACCAGGCAATTATCGCTCCGGAGCCCGGCGGTTCGGCCGCCGCCCTGGAACTGGCGCACCAGCTCCAGAATCCGCGCGTCGGTAAAGGCCGTGCCGGCACGGCGCAGCAGGCACTTGGAAGGGCCGGAGGACGGGTCGGGCGTACATAGACCGAACAGGGTGGGGTCGAGTGTAAAGAAGGCGTGGGCGGGCTGCAAGATGGAGGTGATCGCCAGGAGGATGCGGTCCGCGATCTGCGCCATGGACTGCAGGCTGTAGATGGTGGGGAGCTCTTCCACAATGGCGGCAAGGCCATGCTGATAGCTCCTGATGGTGCGCATTTGCTGAATGGATTTTACGCAGGACTCCACGAGCAGCTCCAGCTGGTCGAAGCGGTCGCTCTTCTCATAGTACCCCTGGATATCGAACCCCCGGATGGTCTTGATGGGGGGCGCCATGCTCTTATGGCCGGTCAAAAGGATGATAAAAATCTCCTGATTGAAGGCACGGATCTGCGCCACCACCTGGTCACCGCAGATCGGCGTCATCAAGAAGTCCAGCAGAAGGATGTCGTAGCTGCCGTTGCGCACCCGCTCAATGGCCAGATGCGGGTCGTTTTCCACGTCCACGTGATAGCCGGAGCGCTGAAAATACGCCTGGAGGGTTGAGGTCATGATGGGATCGTCATCCAGTGTTAAAATAGAGAAGTTGTTTTGATGCTGTGCAATTTGCCCCTGTCTCATAGATCTTCGCCTCTTTTCTCAACCGTGAAGTCCACTGCTTCCGAGGCAGCGAGGGGGATAGAAAAGCCGAAAATGGCGCCGCCGCCCGGATTATCCTCTGCCCACATGCTGCCGCCAAATTTTCCGCGGATAACGGCATTGGAGATATACAGCCCCAGGCCGCTGCCCAGGGTGCCTTTGCTGGTCACCATCTCCTTGAAAAGCCGGTTTCGTATGCGGGGGGTAACGCCGGGACCGGTGTCCTTGACCAATACATGGAGATACTCCGCGTCTTTTTTAATGCTCAGGGTAATTTGGCCGCCGCCTACCTCCTTCTGCGCGAAAATGGCGTTGGAGAGCAGGTTGTTGAGGACCTGGATCAGGTTGTTGATGTCCCCCTGGAGGACCACGTTCAGATCCGGGTCGAAATCAGAAACCAGCGTGCAGTGGCTGCTGACGAGCTCGTGCCGCATTAACAGGGTGGTGCGTTTTACGAGCTCCTCCAGCGTGAAGGTAAAGTCGCCGGAGCCGGCGACGCTGCTGGTCTGTCCCTTAATGGCAGTGATGATGTCGGACATGTAGGAGGAGGACTCCAGGATCTTTTGAAGCCAATCCCGCATTTCACCGTAGATCTCCCGGTAATCCTCCGCGACCACCCTGGGGTCCGTGAGGCTCGACTCACACTCATCCACCAGACTGTTCACAGAGGCTACACACCCCGAGATGCTCATAATGGGCGTCTTTAAATTGTGGGCCAGGCCCGCCATCATCTGGCCCAGGAAGGCGAACCGCTCCTGCTCCATCATGCGGGTTTGATTCTCCTGGAGCTGCTGCATGCTCTTTTTAAGCTGGGTGACGTCCTTCAGTGTAACGACAAAGCCCACAAGCCGCTCGTTAATGATAACGGGAGAGACCTCGGCGATGTAGTAATGCTTCTGCACGCGGTTTCCCCGGCCAAAGAGGAAGGACTGCTCATAGGAGATGGTCGAGCCGGACGTCCGGCAGGACTCCACCGCTGTGAGGATGTTGTAGATGGCCGATTTGTTGGTTTGGTCATCCTCTATGGCAAAGTCGCTGAGGGAGCGGTTTGCCATAATGCCGTACTGGGGGACGAAAATGGCGGCAAAGGGTTTGTTGTATCTGAGAATCAGCCCCTTATCGCTTAAAATGAGGTAACAGTTGGAGGTCCAGTCCAGCACCTGCTGGGTGGCCACCGGGGTGATGTCCAGCAGGTTATAGCGGTAGACGGCGATGCCGTTAAACAGAATCGTGGGCAGAAAACTCAGCGGCATGGCCGTGTTGGGGATGTTAAGGGGGAAGACGGTGGCGACCAGGCTGACCCCCAGGGGGGAGAGGCCGCCCAGGGTGACCAGAATGCATTGCTTGATATAGAGCCGGTTTGGATTCTTATGCACCGAGCTTATGATCAGAATAAAGCTGAGAATAAAGCAGGCGTAGCTGTTTATCCCGGTGACAAACACATAGGGCCCGAAGACAATCTCGCTGCGGTTGGTGGAAAAGACGACATACTGCAGATGATGCCAGGGATTGGTCAGAGAGACGAACACGGAGACAAACGGGACGATGAGGGAGAGCAGAGACCACCTGGGCAGGCGATCATAATCATACACAAATACGAGAGAAATCATCAGATAGATGCCCGAAATGGAGATGCAGGCATAGGTGAGAGCGTCCAGAAAGGCCAGAATGTCGGTGCGGTCCGGCGGGGTAAACCGCATGATGAGCATGATAATCGCCCAGACCGCATAGTCCAGTACCAGCGCCAGATACAGTTTGTGCAGCAGATAGCGCTGCTTGGGGCTGTGCAGGCTCCAGGCAACAAAGATGGAAATCAGAACCAGGGAAAAGATAAAGACCGCAGTGGCAAAGTCGGATACCACCATACTACTCCTCCTCCCTCAAAAGCGTTCAGAGGGGTCGAACCGGAACGCCCGCAACAGGCGGCCGGGGTCCGGCTTGGGTTGGTCAAAGCCGGCGCGCTTCAGTTGTTCCATGGTGTGCGCGTTGGAGAACGCGATGGTGGGGGGCTCCTCCGCCGCGTAGCGCCACGCATCCCGCAGGGGGGAGAGCAGGGCGCCATGCCGGTTCGATGGGGCGCCATTGAGCTTTTCCTCAAATGCCTCGTCGGACAGCACGGCCAGGTCGGGGATGAGCGCGCGGGCGACGTCCTCCAGGGAGGGCATGTCCGAATTCACCACGTGGAGCGCGGTCATGGGCGCGCAGCGCAGCGCCGCCACAGCGTCCGCGCAGAAGTCCACGGGTGTGAGCTCCACCGGCGCGCTGGAGGCGGACCGGGGGATGGCTCCCATCGCGTGCAGGCCGCGCATCACCAGCCAAAACGCGTTGTTCTCAGGATGCCGCTGGAAGGTGCCGTCCGAGGCGCGGCCCACCAGGCGGCCCAGACGGTATACGCGGGCGTTGACGCCGGAGCGGATCGCGTCGAACACGGCGGCCTCCGCCAGGAACTTGCTCTTGAGGTAGAGGTTCTTGTCCCAATCCTGGCCGATGTCAAAGTCGTGCTCGGTGTACACCACCCGATCCTCGCAGCCCTTCAGCCGCTCGCCCGCCACGCTGACTGTGGACATATGGTGCAGGCTGGCGCGGGAGGCCCGGGCCAGCTTGATGAGGGCTTCCGTGCCGTCCAGATTGGTCCGCAGGAAGGCCGCGCTGTCGGCCGCGTAGTGGCGCACGTCGGCGGCGCAGTGGTAAATTGCGTCGATTCTGCCGGAGATGTTTTGATAATCCTTTGGGGAGAGCCCCAAGCCCGTCTTGCTGATGTCCCCCTGGATCACCTCCAGCTGACCGGAGACACCGGAGACCCAGCCGCTGCCAAAGTACCAGGACAGCGTCTCGCTCAGGCGGGCCTCGCTCCCGTCCCGCATGGTGCAGATGATTTTGGAGACCCCCGTGTCCAGCAGCGTCCGCAGGAGGTGGGCGCCAAAGAAGCCGGTGGCGCCGGTGAGCAGCACCGTGCGCGGGGTACGGCGGGTATCCTTGCCCGCGGGCTGGGGGACGGCGGCGGGGAAGTGCCTGGGCGCGGAACAGGCGGCCTGCTCGGCGGCCGTCTGCCCGGCGGGGGCTCCGTCAGGGCGGAACAGCCGCGCCTGGGCCTCTGCCGTGGGGTTTTGATAGAACTGGGCCAGAGACATGACGATGTGGTGGTTGTGGTAGTGACTGAGCACATTGAGGGCGGCCAGAGAGGTGCCGCCCTGGAGGAAGAAGGAGCGGTCGGGGGCCACATCCTCCCGGCGCAGAATCTGACGCCAGAGGGCCACGATCCAGTCCAGGGTACCCGCCCCGCTGTCCAGCGCCTGCCGGCCGCGGACCGGAGATGGGACGGGGGCCGGGTCCCGCAGGCACGGCGGTGTCACAATCAGATCGAGGTCGGGCGCCTCGGGCGCCTCCGGTGTTTGGGGCACGGGGGCGGCATCGTCGGCCTGTACGGGGGTGGCGTCACCGGTCTGTACGGGCGCGGCGTTACCGGTCTGCGGGGGCTGCGGGCCGCCCTGGGCGGCCATCTCCTTGAGGGCCCGCAGGTCGATTTTGCCGCTGGCCGTATAGGGCATAGCCGTCAGCTTAATCAGGTGGGAGGGGATCATATAGGCGGGCAGGATGCTGCCCAGGCGGGCGCGCACCTCCCCCTCCCCATCCGGCTGGTTGGGGTTGGGCAGGTAGTAGGTAAACAGCTCCATGGAGCCGTCGTCTCTCTGCAGGGGCACGGTGGCGGCCTGGAGGGCACAGCCGGTGGAGACCATGTTGCTGTTGATTTCATCCAGCTCCACCCGCTGTCCGTTGAGCTTGACCTGGGCGTCGGCCCGGCCCAAAAAGTCGTAGGAGCCGTCCAGCCGCAGCCGGGCGATGTCGCCGGTGCGGTACATGAGGTCGCCGGGGAAGAAGGGGTCGGGGACAAAGGCGTTCTCCGTCAGGTCGGGCCGGGAGATATAGCCCTTGGAGAGGCACTCGCCGGACAGGTAGAGCTCACCGTAGGCGGTGGGAAGCACGGGCTTCCGGTTTTCATCCAGGATGTAGACCCGGGTGTTTTTCAGCGGGAAACCGATGTTGACGTGCCCCTCGGGGTCCACCTCCGTCATGGTGCAGTACACGGCGGCCTCGGTGGGCCCGTACATATTGACGGTGGTGGCGCGCGACGCGAGGGCCCGGGTCTGCCGCAGCAGGAGCGGGGAGAGCACCTCACCGCTGTAGAGCACCATGTCGAGCCGTGAAACCGCCTCTTGGAAGGCCTGATTGGTCAGACACATCTGGATGCGGGAGGGGGTGAACTGGACCGTTTTGACCCCCTCACGCTGAATCAGCTCCGCCAGCCGCCAGGGGAGCATCATCTCCTCCTCGTCGGCCATGACGACAGTTTTTCCCATGGCCAGCGGAAGAAGGGTCTCAGTGATAAAGGTGTCGAACACCAGGTTGGTAGAGCACAGGACAGGCCCCTCCACCGGCGCCATCAGGGCGTGGATGCTCAGATACAGGTTGGAGAGGGCGCGGTGGGCCAGCATGACTCCCTTGGGCCGGCCCGTAGAGCCCGAGGTGAACATGACCTGGGCCAGGCTGTCGCCCCGCAGGGGGACCGCCTCGAAGAGGTCGGAGGCGGGCTGCTCCACCCGGACCAAGGTGCAGGGCAGATGGGCGGGCAGGGCGCTGTGGGTGCCCACGTCGCAGAGGATGTGGGTGATTTGGGCGGTCTCCGCCATGTACTGCAGGCGCTGCTCGGGGTAGTGGGCCAGCAGGGGGACATAGGCGCAGCCCGCCTTGAGAATGGCCAGCATGCCGGCCAAAAGATCCGCCCCCCGGCTGAGGGCCAGGCCAATCTGATGTCCGGGGGCGGCGCCCGCCGCCGCCAGCAGGTTGGCCAGCTGGTTGGCCCGCTGCTCCAGGCCGCGGCGGGAGGTGCGGCCGCCATGGAAGATGACGGCGGTCTCATCGGGGGCCAGGGCGGCCTGATTGGAAATCATCAGATGGATGGGCATGTTCAGGAAGGGGGTGACGGTGTTTTGGGGGATGTCCAGCAGGGCCAGCTTGTCCCGGGGGGAGAGGGCGCGCAGCTCTTCCACAGGCTTGTCGCCGCAGGAGACCAAGTCCTGGAGCAGGGCTTCCATGCAGCGGGCGTAAAATGAGATGGTCTCCCGGGTGAAGAGGCTGGACGCGTACTCAAACTGGAGGGAATACACCCCGTTCTCCCGGGCCAGCTCCAGGACCATGTCGAACTTGGCGGTGCCGGTGGGGATGGGCAGATATGTGAGAGGCTGCCCCCCGAGGGAGAACGCGCCGGCGTCCAGCGGACGCTGAGAGAACATCACCTGATATAGGGGGTTCCGGTCCAGGGTGCGGGGCAGTTCCAGCAGGGAGATGATCTCCTCCAAAGAGATGTTCTGGTGGTCCAGCACCTGCATCACAGCCTCGCGGACGGCGGACAGGTACCCGGAAAGGGCCTGGTCTTTCCGGGGCAGCAGGCGCAGGGGCAGGGTGTTGATAAAGGGGCCGCACAGGTCCCGCGCCTCAGGCCACAGCCGCCCTGAGACGGGGGCGCCCACGATGAGGTCGTCCTTGCCGGACATGCGGGAGAGAAGCACGCCAAAGGCGGCCAGGAAGAGCGTGTAGCTCGTCAGGCCGTGGGTTTCACAGTATGTATCGCAGGCCTGGCTCAGCGCGGGCGACAGGGAGTATGCCAGCTGGTCGCCCCGGAAGTCAAAGGCGAGGGGCCTGGAGAAGTCGGTGGGGGGATTGAGGGGGTCGGGCAGGGCCTGAAGCCGGCGGCTCCAGTAGGAGCGGCAGGTCTGACAGGCGCCGCCCTCCCGGGCGGACAAGGCGTAGGCGTAGTCCAGATAGCTCAGGGGCCGGGCCTCGGCCCGCGCGCCCTGAAAGAGCGTGTCCAGGCGGCGCATGAGCAGGGGGGTGCTCAGTCCGTCTCCGATGATATGGTGGACGTCCAGAAGCAGCACCCAGCGGCCGTCCGGGTCCTCCCACAGCGCGGCCCGGAGCAGGGGCGCCCGGGAGAGGTCGAAGGGGCGCAGAAAGGCGGCGCAGGCCGCGTCAAAGCTGTCCGCCTCCAGCACAGGCAGCGCAAAAGAGACGGAGTCCGACACATAGGCGAAGACGCCGTCCGGGTCCTGCACAAAGGAGGTGCGCAGGACGGGGTCCCCGGCGATGAGGGCGCGGAAAGCGGCCTGAAGGCGGGCCGCGTCGGGCGCCGACTCCAGCACAAAGGCGCCGGGCATGTGGTAGGCCAGCTGGGTGGGGTCGATGTGGGACTGCACATAGATGCCCTGCTGCATGGGGGAGAGGGGGTAGCGGGGCAGCCGCGGCGCGGGCGCCAGCCGGGGGCCCTGTGTGACAGGCTCCGCCGCGGGGGCCTGACCCAGCAGCTCGGCCAGCCTCCGGACGTTGCGGCAGGCGTAGAGGTCGGAGATGCGCAGGGTGCGTCCCAGAGCCCCCTCAATGCCGCAGATGGCCCGCATGGCGTTGAGGGAGTTGCCCCCGCACAGGAAATAGTCGCTTTCAACCCCCAAGTCCTCCCGTCCCAGCACCTCACGGAAGATGGAGAGGAGGGTTTCCTGCAGGGGGGTGTCAGGCGCGGTGACACCGTGGGAGAGGACAGGGGCGGGCAGCCTGGCCTCGTCCACCTTGCCGCTGGGGGTGAGGGGGATGGCGTCCAGCCGCCGGAGGAGCGAGGGGACCATATAGCGGGGCAGATAATCCCCCGCGAAGGAGAGCACCTCCCCCTCGGGCAGCGGTGTGTCAGAGGTGTAGAAGCCGACGAGGAGGTCCTGCCCGTCCAGGGAGAAGACACGGGCGGCGGCCTCCCTGATTCCGGGGTGGGCGGCGAGACAGGCCGCTACCTCCCGGGGCTCCACCCGCAGTCCGCGCAGCTTCACCTGCTGGTCGGTCCGCCCGCCCAGCACGATTTCCCCGTCGGGGGTCCAGCAGGCGGTGTCCCCGGTGCGGTAGATGCGGTCGCCCAGGACAAAGGGGCTGTCAAAGAACCGGGCGGCGGTGAGCTCCTGCGCGTTTCGGTACCCCCGGCCCACGCAGAGGCCCCCCACGTAGAGGTTGCCGTAAATCCCCACGGGCAGCGGGTTCATCCAGTCGTCCAGGATATAGAGTCGGCAGTTTTGCATGGGCGCGCCGGCGGTGATCTGAGCCGCGCGGTTGAGGCGCTTGATGCTCACCCCCACGGTGGTCTCCGAGGGCCCGTACTGGTTGTACACATTGGCGTTGGTGTACAGCTGCAGCCGCTGGAGCAGGTCGCTTGGGAAGGCCTCCCCCCCGCATACGACGCTCTCCAGCGCGCTGGCGGCGGTGAGGAACGCGGGGTGCTGTAAAAAGGCGGAGAGCCGGGAGGGGGTGAGGGCGAGGGAACCCACCGCATAGCTGGAGATGAGCCGCCCCAGCCGGGCGGGGGACTCCAGCGCCTCATCCTCGGGCAGCACCACGGTCCTCCCGTTCAGGAGGGCGGCCACGCTCTCCAGCACAAAGGCGTCGAAGCCCACGTTGCAGATGGAGAGCACAGCGCCCTTTCCATAGATGGGGGCCATGGCGGCGGCGAAATTGAGCAGGTTGCGGCGGGTGATCTCCACGCCCTTGGGCGCTCCGGTGCTGCCGGAGGTATAGACCACGTAGGCCAGGTCCTCGGGGGCCGCCTCGGCGGGCGGAACCGCTTGGCCGGGCTGGTTGTCCATCCGGGACGCGTCCAGAACCGGGAGGGGGAGGGCGCCGGGCACGAAGCGCCGCCGCAGCGGCTCACTGGTCACAAGGAGCTGGGCACCGCTCTCGGCCAAGAGCTCGGAGATGCGGTTGTCGGGCAGCTCGGGAGAGAGCAGCAGGTAGGCGCACCCGGCGCGCAGGATGCCCGTCATGGCGCAGAAGAGGTCGTAATCACGGGGCAGCAGAACCGCCACCAGCGCGTTGTCCTCCATGGCCTGCTCTGCCAGCAGCGCGCACAGCGCCGCCGCCCGGTCCTCCAGGGCGCGGTAGGAAAACCGCTGGCCGTTCCAGATGACCGCGGTGCGGTTGGGGAAGCGGCCGACCACCTCGGAAAAGCGGGCGTACAGATCGGTGTTGTAGAGCGGGTGCGCCGTGCGGTTGAAAGAGTAGAGGACCTGCTCCCGCTCCTGAGGGGGGAGCAGGGAGAGCTGGTGGATGGGCTTGTCGGGCGCGGCCAGCGCCTCCCCCAAGATATTCACCAGGTGGTCGTGGAGGTGGGCGATCTCCCGGGCGGAAAAGAACTGGGTGAGGTAGTCGTAATCCACCGCGTAGCGCCGGTTGTCCTCCAGATTGCTCAGGTGGATGCAAAGGTGCTCGGCCTGATAGCCGCTGTAGTGCCACCGGCCGGAGAAGAGCACCGACGCGTCCCGGCTCTCCAGGAGCTTGCTGTCCTGATAGGACAGGGCGATGTGAAACAGCCGTCCGCCGCCGCGGCGGCCCTCGGTCAGCCGGAGCATATCGGAGAAGGGGAAGCGCTGGTGGCGCAGCAGATCGTACCAATCCTCGGTCAGCCGATCGTTAAATTCGGAGAAGCTCCAAGCGTCGCTGATTTCGCTGCAAAACGGGAGGGTATTGACAAACATTCCGGTGGTCTGCTTAAACTGATAGTTGGTGCGGTTGAAGATGGGCACGCCGATGGTGAAGCGGTCCGCCCCGCCGATGCGCTTAAAGTAGATGGCCAGGGCGATATGAAAGACAGAGAACGGGGCCACCCGGCGCGTGACGCAGAAGGAGTAGATGGCGTGGTTGAGCGCCTCCGGAAGCTGGAAGCTGCTGCGCCTGCCCACAGGGCTCACCGAGGCGCTGCCCACCGCCTTGAGCACCGACGGGTCGCCCGCGCGGTGCAGCAGGTCCTCCCAATAGCGGTGGTCCCGCTGGTAGGCTGGAGAGGCGAGATAGTCTGCCTCCTCCCGCACGTGGAGGGCATAGCTGGGAGACGGCTCAAGCGTCGGCACCTCACCGGAGAGCTGGGTGAGGTAGGCCCTGCCGATCCGGTTGCAGAGGAGCACCTGGGACCAGCCGTCTGAGATGATGTGGTGGATTTTGATTAGCACGCCGCCGGCGTTTTCGCCGGTACGGAATAAAATAAAGCGGTAAAGGGGCTGGTCCATCAGCGGGATGACCTGGCGGGTGACCGCGGTCTCCCAGCTCTCAAGCCCCTCGGCGCTGGTGTGGGAGAAGTCAAAGACAGGGAAGGAGGTCTCCACAAAGGGGGCGTGGTACTGCATGGGCCGGTCACCGTCCATGGTAATCTGGGTGCGCAGAGAGTCGTCGGCGGCCAGCACAAGCTGGATGCTTTTCTGCAGGGCGACAAAATCAACACGGCCCTTGACGCGCAGGGTGGTGCTGATGTTATTGATGGAGGTCTCGGCGTACGTCTGCTCCAGGCCCCAGATATTCTGTTGGCTTAATGTCAGAGGGAAAAGAGAGGAACCCTTTTTTGCCAGCTCAGCCACATGCAACCCCATCCTTTTTGTATGATATGGAACAAAACGCTATCTTCTTATTTATACAATTTCTTCCGCGGAAAAGCAAGGGAAATGAAAAGAATTCACCCAAACTGTTTTAAAATGTGGGATTGCGCCGGAAGCGGGATGGGGACGAGAACGGGCTGTTTCCATGGGGGCTTCCTTTTTACGGCAAAAGAAAGCACCGGAGCGGTGCCTCGTACCGGTGCTTATATTTATGCATGCTATACGTAC
>CAYPZF010000013.1:0-12592 GCA_964415275.1 uncultured Oscillospiraceae bacterium
AAAGTGGGTGATCCGGAACCGCCGGGCAAACGCCCGGGCGGCGGCGCAGAGCTGGGCCGCCTTGATGTCCTTGCAGGGGGTGTAGTGATCCAGGACAATGGCAATCTTATCCCGGTCGAAGACCTCCGTGAGGCCAGCCTTTTCAAATTCCGTGATGGCGACCGGAGTGGTGATGTCGTTTCCCAGCACCAAATCCAATTTCGCCTCAATGAGCTGCCCGACGGCAACGGCGCGCAGTCCCGCGCCCCGGGCCAGGATTTTTTGGGTCATGGTCATGCCCATACGCTTTTCCTCCTCATACTGTTCTTCTTTTGTCAGTATGACAGCCTCCTTGCAAAAAGAATGTAAACTATGATACAATATGGAGCAATTATTTTTACGGCCTGCGGGCCCTTCCGGGTCCCGCCTGTGAAAGGAGCCTGGGTATGAGCATCTGGTCCCCCTTTGCAGAGGGGCAGGTCCCTCTCCTCTACGCGCCGGGACAACTGATTTATCTCCAGGGGGAGCCGGCCACCCATTTCTACTATGTGGCGCGCGGCGCGGTGAAGAGCTTTATGAGCTCCGAGCAGGGCGGAGAGCGCACCCTCACCGTCCATTACACAGGGGCGCTGATGGGGGAGGCGGCCTTCTTTGACCAGTGTCCCCGGGTTTCCTCCGCTGTGGCACTGGTGGAAAGTCAGGTCATTCCGGTGGACCGGGGGCGTCTGACGGCGGTCTTGGCCGCCCATCCGGAGCTGGGCTTTTCCATGTTGCAGTATTTGGCCCGGACCGTGCGCCTGCTCTCCACCCACGTGGACGACAGCTCCTTTCGCCGGGCAGACCAGCGTCTGGCCCGCCATCTACTCACGCTCAGCCCCGACGCCGACGGCGTGCTCCACTGTACCCACGAGGAGCTGGGGTTCGCCGTGGGCGTGAGCCGGGTCACAGTAAGCCGGGTGCTGGCCCGGTTTGCCGCCGAGGGCCTGCTTGCCACGGGATACCGCACCATCAGGCTGCTCAAGCCGGAGTGTTTGCAGGCACTTAACCCATGAACAATAAAAAGGCGGCCGGTGTTAAACCGGCCGCCTTTGCTCCATGGATATGGATAGCTATAAAATAATACAGATGAGACCGCCTGAGCCCTCGTTGATGATGCGCTGTAGGGCCTCCCTCAGCTTGGCCCGGGCCTCCTCCGGCATACGCTTGACCTTGGCGTTCAAGTCCTCGCCCACCAGGTCGTAGAAGGACTTGCCGAAGATATTGGAGCTCCAGATGGCCTGAGTGTCGCCCTCAAACTCCCGCAATAGGTAGTTGACCATGTCCTCCGACTGCTTCTCGCTACCCACAATGGGGGCGACCTCGGTCTCAATGTCCGCCCGAATCATGTGGATGGAGGGGGCGGAGGCCCGCAGGCGGACCCCGTAGCGGCCGCCCTGTTTCACAATCTCCGGCTCCTCCAGGGTCAGGTCCTCGGTGGTGGGTACCACAATCCCATAGCCGGTTTCCTTGACCTGCGCCAGGGCGCCGGCCAGCCGGTCATATTCCTGCTTCATGGAGGCGAGTCCGGTCAGCAGGGAGAGTAAATCTCCGTCGTCGGTCACGGACAGCCCTGACTGCTTGGAGAGGGTTTCATAGAACAGCGACCGGGGCAGGTCCAGCGCGGCGGTGCATATCCCGGTCCCCAGGCTGATGGAGGTCACCTTGCTGCTGCTGACATTGTCGCAGCTCCCCATGGCCTCCACGGCGGCATTGACGTCCCGGATGCGGTGCAGGGTGCCCATGTTCTCCCGGATGGCCGCGTAAAGCCCGTTTTTCACCGGGTGGTCATAGGGCAGGGCATCTACCCAGGAGGGCAGGAAGAGGTCCAGCTCCCGCATGGGGAATTCATAGAGCACACTTCGGATGAGGGCCTCCACGTCGTCCCCGCTCAGCTCCAGGCAGTTGGCCACCATACAGGTCACGTCGTACCGCGCGGATATGTGGTCCCGGATGGCCCGGGTCCGGTCGGCGTGGGGTGTGGCGGAGTTGAGGAGCACGAGAAATGGCTTTCCCAATTCCTTGAGCTCGGAGATCACCCGCTCCTCCGCTTCCAGGTAGTCCTCCCGCGGGATGTCTGTGATGGTGCCGTCGGTGGTCACCACCACGCCGATGGTGGAGTGATCCGCAATCACCTTGCGGGTGCCGATCTCCGCCGCCTCGGTCATGGGAATCTCATGGGAGAACCAGGGCGTGGTCACCATCCTGGGGGTGCCGTCCGCCTCAAATTGGCCGGTGGCCCCCGGCACCATGTACCCCACACAATCAATCAGGCGGACCGAAAAGGCGCCGCCGCCGTCCATCCTGAGCTCCACCGCTTCCTCCGGGACAAACTTGGGCTCGGCCGTCATCACCGTGCGGCCGGAGCCGCTCTGGGGCAATTCGTCCCTGGCCCGGTCACGGTGGTAGGCGTTGTCGATGTTTGGCAGCACCAGAGTCTCCATAAACCGCTTGATAAAGGTGGACTTTCCTGTGCGGACCGGCCCCACGACGCCGATGTAAATGTCACCCTCCGTCCGCAGGGCGATGTCTTCGTAAATTTTACGCTCTTCCACGCTGCTCCCTCCTCACCGTTTTTTCGGAATGAGAAGGAGCCGGCCGCACAGAGGCTCCTCCTCCTCCATGCCGTTGGCCAGCATGATGTCTTCCATGGTGGTGGCGTAGTCCCGGGCAATCTCCCACAGGCCCTCGCCCTCCTCTACCGTCCGCAGCACCACAGAGGGCTTGCCGGCGGTGTCCCGGGGCGCCGTCTCATCCAGGACGAGCTCCGACAGGCTGGCCACCTGGTGGGCGGCCATGATACAGTACTGGAAGTCGAGGGCAAGGCGCACCTCTACCCCGCCCGCCGATGGTGTGGCGGCGCACTCTCCGCCCGGAATACAGTCAAAGAGGACCGTGCTCCCCTCCCCTGTCTGGAGGCGGTGCGCAGCGGGAATCGTCCGTTTGATGCAGCAGGTTCTCCCGTCCTCGGTGATGCAGAGCAGGCTGACGCGGGCCTCGGCGGAGAGAACGCTCTCCTTGCCTTCCCGGCCCTTTTTGGTATGTCCCACGGTCACATAGGCGTCCACCACGGTTCCGATGCCCTCTACGCTCTCCCCAAGCTCCCGGAGGCTCTGACGGCTGACACCGTTGTCGGAAACGCTGTAAAATGTATAGGGGGTGCGGTCAAAGCGAATCTCATACATGGTGCTGTAGAGGTCGGCCAGCATCTCTACCGTCCGCTCCTCCCGCACCACGGCTTGGGCCAGCAGATCCATGGAAACCGCAATCTGCCGGCCCTCCTCGTCATGCTCCGGCTGGCAGGACAGCTCTGTGATGAGGACCTCCAGGGCGGGAATCGCGTCCTCCTCCACACCGGGCGCCTCCATGATCTGAGAGTAGGGCAGCTCAAAGCGGGCGGTGCACAGCGCGTCGTCCCGGCTGCTGTAGAGCAGATGGAGGTGTACCTCTCCCTTTATAATCAGTTTGGTCCCGATGATTTTCGCGTCGCCGGGCACGACCTCAGCCCGGCTGCGCAAAAGCCGCTTGAGGGCGGGCTTGCTGCCCGAGATGGCCAGTTCATCGGAAAAGTGAAATGGCTTCTCCTGGATTGTGGTGGCGAAATAGGCTCGATGGCTCGCCTTCCGCTGCTGCACGCCGGTCTCTCCGTCGTATACGACCCCGGTGCAGATGCTGGCGGTCTGGGGCGCGAAGATGCGTAGCGCCATCACGAATTCAATCCGCACCAGCACTTTGCGCGGATTGAGCAGGCGTGTCTCGGCGCTGAGGGGCCTGGGAGAGGCAATCAGCTTGCATTTGGGGGTAATGTCCGCCTGGTCCGCCGCGCAGTTCCAGGGGATATTGAGCTCCAGGCGGCACATGCCCTCCTCCCCGTCCGGCTCATAGAGCACCGTCGCCTTTGCCGTGCCAGAAAGGGTGGTCCGCCCCTCCGCGGCTTCTTTTCGTTCCAGATAGAGAGTACAGCAGGTATCCACCACCCGCAGAATGTCGGGGGAGGAATCCGGCACGATGAGCTCCATCGTCTCCTCACGGAGGAAGGAGGTATCCATAATGGTATCATAGCAGTTGAGATGGGTCAGGTTTTGTTCCAGCTCCATAGCGTTCCACTCCTTGCACGTTTATAAATAACCTATATGTACAAGGCGTCCCGTCTATGTCACTTACTTTCACTTCTCTTTTACGCCGAACAGGGTTTTTAAGATGCCGCGAAGGGCTTTTGGCGATTTGACGACGACAATTTTCATAATAACACCTCCCTCTGCCAAGCGGTCTGGTTCTTTACCAGTATACGCGGCGGAGGGAGGTGTGTGCATAAAGACGCATTATTGCGGGGCTTCCCACGGGCGGTGCTCCCTGGCCTGCTCGTAGAGCCGGACATAGCTGGCGTGGCGGCTTGGGGCAATCTCCCCCCGGGCCACCGCCCCAAGCACCGCGCAGCCCGTTTCCTTGACGTGGGAACAGCCTGAAAAGCGGCAGAGTCCCAGGTGGGGGACAAACTCACGAAATGTATGCTGGAGCTCTTCCTTTGGTATATGCTCTGTCTGGTCGGTGTCAAAGGAAGAAAATCCGGGGGTATCTGCCACAATGGCGTCATTGGGCAGCCGGAAGAGCTCCACATGGCGGGTGGTGTGTCTGCCCCGGCCCAGCTTGTCGCTCACCTCCCCCACCTTGAGGGAAAACGACGGCGCCAAGGCGTTGAGGATACTGGACTTTCCCACGCCGGAATTTCCGGTCAGGGCGGATACCTTTCCGGCAATGGCGTCCGCCAGCCGGGCGATGCCCTCCCCAGTCTCGGCGCTCACCCGCAGAGTGGTGAAACCGGCATTGCGGTATATGTCATAGAGGTTGTCCGGCTGCTCCAGGTCCCACTTGTTGATGCAGATGAGACTTTCACAGTTCCGGCTGGCCGCCAGCGAGGTGACCCGATCGATGAGGAAGGGGTCTGTGACCGGAACGGCGCCTGAGGCGATGATGACCATCTGGTCAATGTTGGCCACCGCCGGACGCTGAAAGCAGTTGCGGCGGGGCAGCAGGGCATCCAGAACCCCCTCTGTTTCCGAAAGGCGGGTGATTTGCACCCGGTCCCCCACCAGGGGGACAATCTTTTCGTGGCGGAACCGGCCCCTGGCCCTGCAAGTCACCAGTGTTCCGTCGCAGTCCACGTAGTAAAAGCCGCTCAGGGCCTTTAAAATCACTCCGTCCTCCCTCATTGGCTGAAGTCCAGGTCAAAGCGCTCGTGGAGCACGTCGTCAAAGTACACACAGACCTCCTGCACACCGCTGCCGTCCAGGGGCGGGTAGATGGTGCTGCCCATGCTGCGGTATACAATATTATTAAATTTGACCGTACCGTCCACCTCCACGCGCACACGCACACTCTCCAGATTCTCGGGGAGATCCACAGTGATTTTCTTCGTATAGATGGCGGCGGACGGCGTCGGTGCGGGCGTCGTGTTGGTCTGATCCGGCCCCTTGCTGACCTGGAAGCTGATGGTGCTGCCCACGTCCACCTCCGTGTTCACTTTGATGCTCTGGTAGACAACGACGCCGGCCGTGCTCTCATCGTGGACCTCCACGACACTGCCCTCTATGAGACCGAGCTCACGGAGCATATTGCGTACGGTCTCGATGTCCTGGCCGATGAAGTAGGGCACAGGTACTTTTTCCGTCTTGGGCCCCATGCTCACCAGGAGGACGACCGGGTCGCCGGGCGCCAGCTCGGTGCCGACCGCGGGGTCGGAGGAAATCACGTGATTCTTCGTCATTTCATTGTAATCGGACTCGCTGGTGACTTTGAGACCCAGGGCTTCCAGCTCAATGCGGGCCTGCGCGTACGGCTTGTTCACCACGTCGGGCACCGCGACATATTCCGGCCCGGCACTGACCGTGACGGTAATGACCGTCCTGTCCCCCTTGACCGTCCGGCCGCCCTCCGGGTCCTGGGAGACAATCTGCCCCGCGGCATACGCATCGCTGTAGACGCTCTCCCCCTGGACAACAGAAAAGACGCTGGTAATCTCCTGGTTCGTCATCACTTCACTTACCATCTGTCCCTCGAGGTTGGGCACCCGGTGTTCGGGTACGGTCTGGATGAGGCCGCTGAAGAAGGTGACCCAGAGAAAATAGCCGACACCAATCAAAAAGATGGCGATGACTCCCACCGCGGCGGGCGCCGACCACCGGCTGCCGGCGGTGTAGTCGTCCTCCTCCTCTGTCCGGTAGCGCTGCCCCACCTGACCGCCGCGGCGGCCAAGGCTGCTGGAGACGGGCCGGACCTGGGTGGGCTCGTCTACCAGATCGCTGCCGTTAAACAGATCCTCGGCGGTGTATTCGAAGCTGATGCTGGGGTTCTTCCTGAACTCCTCCAGGTCGTGGAGCATGGTGTCCGCGCTCTCATAGCGCTGCTCCAGCCTGGAGGCCATGGCCTTTATCGTAATCGCCTCCAGCGCCTCCGGGATATCCGGGTTGAGCTCCTTGGGCGCCAGGGGGATGGAGCTGATGTGCTGGATGGCCACCGACACGGGGGATTCGCCCTCAAAGGGGAGCCGCCCGGTGAGCATCTCGTAGAGCACCACCCCGGCGGAATAGAGGTCGGACCGGGTGTCCACACGGCTGCCCCTGGCCTGCTCCGGTGAAATATAGTGCACGGAGCCCAGCGCCTCCTGGGTGAGGGTGGACTGGGCGGCGGAGGCTAGACGGGCGATGCCGAAGTCGGCCACCTTCACGCTGCCGTCACGCAACACCATAATATTCTGCGGCTTGATGTCCCGGTGGATAATGCCGCGTCCGTGGGCGTGGCTCAGCGCCTTCATGATCTGGGTGATGAAGTGGAGCGCCTCCCGCCAGTTCAGGGGGGTACCCTTTTTCTGCATATATTGCTTCAGGGTAATGCCGTCAATGAGCTCCATGACGATGTACTCCAGCTCGGTGGAGCGGCTGACGTCATACACAGCCACAATGTTGGGATGGGAGAGCATGGCGACGGCCTGGGACTCGTCGTGGAAGCGGCGGCGGAATTCCGCGTCGGAGGCCAGATCGCTCCTGAGTATCTTGACGGCCACCGGCCGGTTGAGCCGATGGCACATGGCCTTATAGACCACCGCCATGCCCCCGGCGCCGATGACCTCTAATATCTCGTATCGGTTGTCGAGTAATTTACCTATGTATTGATCCATGGCAAATCCCTCCTTACACTTGGAAGAGCACAACCGTCACGTTGTCCGGTGCGCCTCTGGAGATGGTGATGTCCAGCAGACGCTGGCAGCAAGTTTCTATGGGGCCGCCGTAAACCAGCTCATAGAGGATTTCCTGTTCTGTCACCACATTGGAGAGCCCGTCGGTGCACAGGAGAATGACCTCGCCCTCCGCCAGGCGCTCCTCATACAGATCGGCCT
This sequence comes from uncultured Oscillospiraceae bacterium, assembly GCA_964415275.1. Classification (GTDB taxonomy): domain Bacteria; phylum Bacillota; class Clostridia; order Oscillospirales; family Oscillospiraceae; genus JAEWRY01. The sequence continues at coordinate 7,409 of CAYPZF010000013.1, forward strand.
GAACCTGTCGCTCCGAGCCCAGGGCACGGGTAATCAGATTCCGCTGGGGGTGCTGCCGCGCCTCCTCAGGGGTGATCTCACCCTGCACAATCAAATCCTCCACCACCGAATGGTCTCGGGTGATGCGGCGGATGCCCGTCCCGGTCACATGATAGGCCCGGCTGTCGCCTACATTCAGAATGTGGGCATGGCCGTCCGCAAAAAGCAGGACCGCCACCATGGTGGTGCCCATGCCGCTGTACATGCTGTCCATATCGGCCTTAAAACAGACCACCTGATTGGCTACGTCTGCGGCGGCAATCAGCGTCCCGCCCGGGTTGGCCGCGCAGGCCGCCCTCTCCCGCTCCAGCACTTCGCAGAAGGCCTCTACCGCCAGATGGCTGGCCACATTGCCCGCCCGGGCGCCGCCCATGCCGTCGCAGACCACGGCCGCGGCCGTCGCGCCGTCATCCCAAATCAGGCAGCGGTGCGCGTCCTCGTTCTGTTTTCGTATTGTACCCGTGTCCGTCACACTCCATGCGGAAATCATAGGAACCACCTCTTGTTATGGTTTCAGCGGACGGCTGTCCCGCCGCGTTCAATTTACTTCCCTCCGGGGCCAGACGCTTGCTCTCTGCGGCGCAGTTGGCCGCAAGAAGCGTCGATATCCTCCCCCAGACGGCGGCGCACGGTGACTGTGACGCCCCGGTCCTCCAGCCGCCTCTGGAACGCGGCCACGCGCCTGCTCGGCCGGAGCGTGCGCTCCTCCACGTGGTTGAGGGGGATGAGGTTGACGTGTCCGTGGGCGTCCTTCATCAGGGCGGCCAGCCGGTCGGCATGGGCGTCGGTGTCGTTTACACCATCAATCAGCGCGTACTCATAGGAGATGCGCCGGCCGGTGGCCTGAAAATACCGGCGGCAGGCCGCCATCAGTGCCTTGACCCCCACGCCGCGGTTGACGGGCATGAGCTTTGACCTGGTCTCATCATCCGGGGCGTGGAGGGATATGGACAGCGTCAATTGTAGTCCATAGGCCGCCAGTTTGTCAATTTCTTCTGGCAGGCCGCAGGTGGACAGGGAGATGTGCCGCATCCCTATGTTCAGCCCCTGCGGGTGGTTGACCAGCGTTAAAAACCGGAGGACAGCATCGAAATTGTCCAGCGGCTCCCCGATGCCCATCAAGACGATGTTGGAGATCTCCTCCCCCGCGTCCAGGCCGGTAAAGAGCACTTGGTCCGCCATCTCGGCGGGGGTCAGGTTCCGCACCCTGCCCTCCAGGGTGGAGGCGCAGAAGGCACAGCCCATGCGGCAGCCCACCTGGGAGGACACGCATACAGTATTCCCATGATGGTAGCGCATCAAAACACTCTCCACACAGTTGCCGTCGGACAGGCGCCACAGATATTTAATGGTGCCGTCCAGGGCGGAGACCTGCTTGCGCACCGCCACGGGCGGCGTCAACAGGGCGTTCTCCTTCAAAAAGGCGCGCAAGGACTTCGGCAGATCACTCATCTGATCAAAATCGGTCACGCCCCGCCACAGCCAGGAAAAGACCTGCTTGCCGCGAAATCCGGGCTGCCCGACCCCTTTCAGCCAGTCTGTCAGCTCTTCTGCCGTCATGGATTTGATGTCGTTCATCCGCATCCTCTCTCCTTCGCGCCTTCTCCGGGCGTTGAGTCACGCCTTTCTCAGCTTGGCGATAAAAAATCCGTCGGTGGCATGCCGCTGGGGCCAGAGGGTGATCAGCCCCTCCCGGCACGCCCCCACCGGCTCCGGCAGGTCAAAGGGCTCCAGCGTAAATTCCGGGTGTCCCTTTAAAAACGCCGCCACCACGTCCTCGTTTTCCCGCCGGAGCAGGGTGCAGGTGGCGTACAGAAGAACGCCGCCCGGCTTTACGTAGGCGGATACGTTGTCTAAAATCGCGCCCTGGACCTCGGGCAGGCCCTCCAGGTCCTCCGGGCTCTTATAGCGGATCTCGGGCTTTTTCCGGATGACGCCCAGGCCGGAGCAGGGCACATCGGTGATGACGGCGTCAAACCGCTCCTCCAAGGCCTCGTCCCGCTTCTTCCCGTCCAGAATCAAGGCCTTGATGCTCTGCAAGCCAAGCCGGAGGGCACCCGCTTCAATCAATTTTTTCTTATGGCTGTGGATGTCACAGGCGAGAATCTCCCCCTTGTCCTCCATGTCCATTGCGGCCGTGAAGGACTTGCCCCCGGGGGCGGCGCAGGCGTCCAACACGTGCATCCCGGGCTGAAGTCCGGCGGCGGTGACCACCAGGCGGGCCGCCGCGCCCTGGACATAGAAGGCGCCCTCCTGAAACGCGGAGAGCTCCTCCAGGTCGCCCGTGTCAGAGAGAATGAGCGTGTTTTCAAGCCAGGTGTGCTGTTCCGCCTGCACGCCCTCCTCCAGCAGCGCGGCCGTTAACGCCTCGACATCGGTCTTGCAGGTGTTTACCTGGGCAACCGTGGGCGAATCGCTGTTGTTCCACTGGAGCAGCCCCTCGGTTTCCTCCAGGCCAAGTTCGGCGCAGTGGGCGCGTACCAGCCACTCCGGGTGGCTGTACCGCAGCGAGAGGTAGAGGACAGGGTCCCGGGCGTCCAGCACAGGCAGCCGGTCAATGTTGCGGGAGACCGTGCGCAGGATGCCGTTGACCATACCGGCAGCCCGCGGATTCTTGCAGTGCCGCCGCACGAGCGCCACCGATTCATTGACCGCAGCGCTGTGGGGCACCCGGGTCAAAAAGGCCATCTGGTAGATGCCAAGGCGCAGGGCGTTGCGCACCTTGAGCTCCATCTTCTCCAGCTTCATGGTGGAATACTGGCTCAGGTAAAAGTCCAGGAGTATCTTGTTTTGCAGCACACCCAGACAGAGTTTTGTGGCCAGTGCCGCGTCCCGCCGGTCTAATCCGCCCTCCCGGATGGATTTTTTCAAAAGGCCGTCCGACCACGCGCCCCGCCGCTCACAGGCGCCGAGGGTGAGCAGTGCCACTTCCCGTGCTGTCATACACCTTCTCCTCTCGTGTGATCCGGTCTAAAAGGGCCCCGCACCCGCATCAATGGGGTGACCCCTCAGATAGTCCGCCGCGCCCATCCGCCTTCCGCCGGACGCCTGCAGCACGTCGATGGACAGCACCTGCCCGTCTCCGCAGGCCATGTGGATGCCGTCCTTCCCCGCCGAGAGAACTGTCCCCGGCGGCGCCTGGGTTGCCGCATCCAACACGCGCGTGGCCAGTACCTTGCAGGGGACCCCGTTCAGTTCGGTGGTGGCGCCGGGCCACGGCGTGAGCCCGCGCGCCTGGTTGTGCAGTTCCCGCGCCGGACGGGTCCAGTCCATGGGGGAGAGCGCCCGGCTGAGCATGGGGGCCAGGGTGGCCTTGGCGTGGTCCTGGGGCGTCCGTCCGGCCCGGCCGGCGCCAATCTCCTCCACCGTCCCGCGCAGAAGCCCGGCCCCCAGCAGGGCCAGCCGATCGTAGAGCTGGGCGGCCGTCTCGTCCGGGCCAATGGGCGTTCTCTCCTGGGCGATGATATCTCCCGCGTCCAGCTCGGCCGCCATGTGCATGATGGTAACGCCGGTCTCGTCCTCCCCGTTCAGGATGGCCCAGTTAATGGGGGCGGCGCCCCGGTACTTGGGCAGCAGTGAGGAGTGGACGTTGATGCAGCCCAAGGGCGGATATGTCAGGATGTCATCGGGCAAAATACGGCCATAGGCCGCCACCACAATGAGCTCAGGCGCCAGGGCCCTGATCTGCTCCATGGCGGCTCCGTCCCGCAGCTTGTCGGGCTGAAATACTGGGATGCCGTGCAGCGCGCAGCATTCCTTGACAGGCGTCGGGAGACGCTTCATCCCCCTGTTTTTTGGCCGATCGGGCTGGGTGAAGGCGCCGCAAACATCGTGGCTCGCCTCCACCAGCGCGTTGAGAGAGGGTACGGCAAAGGCAGGCGTACCCATAAATAAAATCTTTACTGGAGGTCACCTCCGTCCTCCCCGGCCTGCTCCAGCAGCTCATCCAGCTCCTCGGCGGTGTAGAGCTTATCGGCGTGCCGCACGAAAAGGCGCCCGTCCAGATGCTCCAGCTCGTGACAGAAGCAGCGGGCGGTGATCCTGTCGTCCTCCACCTCGAAAAATGTCCCAAAGCGATCTTGGGCGCGCACCCGCACCCGCATGGGGCGCTTGACCTTGCCGTACAGGCCGGGGACACTGAGGCAGCCCTCAAAGCCGTCCTGCTCGCCCTCGGCGGAGACGATGGAGGGATTCACCAGCTCCAGGATCTCTTCCTCATCGTGAAAGAGCACAACCACCCGGCGTAAGATGCCGATCTGAGGCGCGGCCAGCCCCAGGCCGCCGGAGTCTATCAGGGTGTCCCTCATGTCATCCAGCAGAACGTGGAGCCTGTCGTCAAACCTGGTCACCTTATGGGCGGTCTTCTCCAGCACCCGTTCCCCCCGGGTAAATATCTTACGTACAGCCATATCGCAAACAATTCCTTCCTAATCAATCAAGCGGGTTGAGGTCCGCGAATACGGACACACCCCGGTTGCTCCGGTCGTTCCGTGCCATGCGGACCATGTGAGCCACCAGGTTGCGCACCGGCCTGGAGGCGGGACAATTGAGGGTGAGGCGATACCGGTACCGGTTGTTTACCTTCGCCACCGCGGCGGGCGCGGGGCCCAGCAGCCGGGGCTCCAGCGCCGCGTAGGGCGCTTTTTGCAGCCAGAGCTCCATCCCCTGACGCAGGCGCAGGCAGGCCTGCAGCACGGCGGCCTCGTTCACACCTGAGGCGGTGAGATAAAAGACGTCCGAAAAGGGGGGGAAGCGGCGCAGACGGCGCAGGGCAATCTCCTGCTCGTAAAAAGCGTCGTAGTCCTGCCGGGCGGCGCACCGGATGACATCGTTATCCGGCGTCCAGGTCTGGATGACGGCCCGGCCGTTCTTCTCCCCACGGCCCGCCCGGCCGATGACTTGGGTGATGAGGGAAAAGGTCCGCTCCGACGCCCGGAAGCTGTCCAGGTAGAGGGACAAATCTGCGGCCAGCACACCCACCAGCGTGACGTTCTCAAAATCCAGGCCCTTCGCCACCATCTGGGTCCCCAGGAGGATGGGGATGTTCTTGTTCTGAAAGCGGCTGAGGATGGCCTCGTGGGATCGGGCGGCGGTGATGGTATCCGCGTCCATGCGCAGCACCTCCACCCCGGGGAAGAGCTCCTC
>CAYPZF010000014.1:0-12237 GCA_964415275.1 uncultured Oscillospiraceae bacterium
CAGCTTTAAAAAGAGCTCGTAGAGCACCGGCGCGTTGACCGGCCTTCTGACGGCGTCCTCAGGCGCGAAGGCCAGCGGCGCGTCGGTGCGGATGGCGGCCAAATCATGCGACATCCGGGCCATCTCCCGCCCTCCGGCCAGCCTTTTCCGCACGCCGGGCGTTACGTCCAGAGCGTCCAGATCGACATAGAGCGCCGCGACCGTCCCGTAGCGCCGGACCAGATCCAGGGCGGTTTTCTCCCCCACGCCGGGCACCCCGGGGATGTTGTCCGAGGGGTCGCCCATCAAGGCCTTAAAATCCACCATCTTTTCAGGGGTAAAGCCGTACTCCTCCTGAAAGGCGGCGGGGGTCATGTCCCTGGTGGTGGTCTGTCCCATGCGGGTGGAGACCAGCTTCACCGTGGTCTGCTCGGAGACCAGCTGAAGGGCGTCCTTGTCTCCGGTCACCACCAAGGTCTCCCACCCGGCGGCGGTGTTCAGCCGGGCGACGGTGCCGATGAGGTCGTCGGCCTCCCATCCCTCCAGCTCGTAGCGGGGGATGTTCATGGCGTCCAGCACATCCTTTAAAATGGGCATCTGGAGGGCCAGGTCCTCCGGCATCCCCTTGCGCTGGGCCTTATAGCCCTCGTAGGCCGCATGGCGGAACGTGGGCGCGTGGGTGTCGAACGCCACGCACAGGGCGTCCGGCTCCCCCTCCCCCAGCAGCTTTTGCAGGATGGTGAGAAAGCCGTAAACCGCGTGGGTGGGTAGCCCCTCCCGGGTGGACAGGGGCCGTACGCCGTAAAATGCCCGGTTGACAATGGAGTTGCCGTCAATGATCATACATCTCATACGCTGATTCCTTCCCCTTCCCCCGTCAGAGAGGGCGTTGTTTACGGGCCCCGCCGTGATGCCCCTTACGGCAGGGGCTCGTTTTGGCTTCGGTCCCTGTCCGGCCGCTGGCCCAGGGGGCGATAGACCACAAAGTACATGGTGAGCCAACAGGCCACACCCCCAATGACATGGGAGATGGGCTCGGCGACAAAGACCCCGGCGGTGCCGAAATAGGCGGGCAGCAGAACCACCAGGGGCGCCACAATAAAAGCCTTGCGCAGCATCGAAAAGAAACTAGCGTGCTTGGAGCGGCCCAAGGCCACAAAGGTAGTCTGACCTGTAAGCTGGAAGGCCATGCAGAAAAAGGCCGCGAAATAGGCGCGGAAGGCGGGTACGCCGGCCGCCAGCAAAAGCGGGTCGTCGTTGAAAATCTGAATGAAAAGCCCGGGCAGGCTCATGGTCACCGCCCAGATCGCCAGGGCGTAGCCCAGGGTGACGACGGTGGAAAAGCGAATCCCCTCCCGCACCCTGGAATAGGCGCCCGCGCCGTAATTATAGCCCAGGACGGGCTGGGTGCCGTTGGAGAGGCCGTTGATGGGCATGATGATGATCTCACGCGCTGAATTGATGACGGTCATAACCCCGACGTAGAGGTCTCCGCCGTGCCGATAGAGCATCACATTGCAGAGGGCCTGGACCAGGCTGTTGGTCATTGCCATGACAAAGCCGGACAGCCCCAGCGTTAAGATGCGCGCCACACGCCGGGCGCGCAGGCGCATCCAGGACAGGCGCAGACGGAGGATGGCTTTTTCTCCCGTCAAAAAGCGCAGGACCCAGGCCGCCGAGCAGCCCTGGGCGATTACCGTGGCCAAAGCGGCCCCCTTCACGCCCATGTCGAGGCCGAAGATAAAGATGGGGTCCAGCACAATGTTGACCACCGCCCCCAGCGCCACCGTCATCATGCCGACGCGGCCAAAGCCCTGGGCATTGATGAACGGATTCAGGCCCAGTCCGATCATGACAAACAGGGTGCCAAACAGGTAAATGGTGAGATAGTCATTGGCAAACGGAAAGGTCTCGTCGCTGGCCCCGAACAGATAGAGAAGGGGGCGCCGCGCCAGCAGGCACAGCACGGTAAGCACGGCGCCGAAGAGGAGCAGAAGGGTAAAGGAGTTGCCCAGGATATACCCCGCCTCCTCGTCCTCCCCCCTGCCCCGGTGGATGGAGCACAGGGGCGTGCCCCCCATGCCGCAGAGGTTGGCAAAGCCGATGAGGATGGAGATGACGGGCAGACAGACCCCCAGGCCGGTGAGGGCAAGCCGTCCCGTGCCCGGAATGCGGCCGATGTACATCCGGTCCACCAGGTTGTAAAGAATGTTGGCGAACTGGGCCACCGTCATGGGCAGGGCAAGGCGCATAATCGTCCCGGGGATGCCACCCTGGGTAAAGTCACTCTGTACGTTCCGCTGTATGGGTCTCCTCCCCCCTCTCTCCGCGCCGCGGGCGGGAATTTTGAATCCGATGTCCTGACGCCGCGCGGTGCCGGGCGCAGGCCGGAGAGTCAATCGTGCCATAAGGTATCATGTGTCATGTTTTTCGGTTGCCCCGCAAGGGGCGAGAAAAACGATTTGAATTGAAATATAATGGCCATTATACCTTATTTCCCCCTATGGGGCAAGGGGTGGTCGGCGGGCGGCCCCCCAGGGACAGGCAAAGAACCGGGCCGAAGCGGGTGCCCCGGGCCGGTTCTCTGCCTGTCTTAAAGGGTCCGTTTCCACTGTACGCCTTGGGGGGTATCCTTCAACTCAATGCCCATGTCCTTGAGCTGGTCCCGGATACGGTCTGCCTCGGTCCAGTCCTTAGCCCTTTTGGCCTCTCCCCGGGCCGTGATCAGCGCCTCCACCTGGGCGTCCAGCCCGTCGTCCCGAGTCTCTCCCCCCAGCAGACCCAGCACGCCGTTGAGCTCAGACACCATATCACGGCAGGCGGCGGCGAAGGCACGGGTGGGGGTGCCCTCCAAATTGGTGTTGACCGCCCGCACCATCTCAAAAAGAACCCCGATGGCGTCAGCGGTGTTGAGGTCGTCGTCCATGGCCTCGTCAAACCGGGCGCGGTAGCGCTCAAAGGTCCCGGCAAAGGCCCGCTCCGCCTCTGTCATGGCACCCTCCGCCCCGCTCTTTGACAGGAACTCCATGTGTTCCATGGCGGTGCGGAGGCGCTGGAGGGCGGCCTGCGCCTGAATGAGAGATTCCTTTGAGTAGTTGAGGGGGCTTCTGTAATGGGCGGAGAGCATGAAGAAGCGGATGGGCTCGTAGCCATACGTCTTGGCGGCCTCCCGCACGGTGAAGAAGTTGCCCTCCGACTTGCTCATTTTCTTGTTGTCGATGTTCAAAAAGCCGTTGTGGAGCCAATAGTTGACAAAGGTGCCGCCGTTGGCCGCCTCGCTCTGGGCGATCTCGTTCTCGTGGTGGGGAAACTGGAGGTCCTGGCCGCCGCAGTGGATGTCAATGGCCTTGCCCAGGTAGCGGCTTGACATGGCGGAGCACTCAATGTGCCAGCCGGGGCGTCCGCGGCCCCAGGGGGACTCCCAATAGGGCTCGCCTGGCTTGGCGGCCTTCCAGAGGACAAAGTCCATGGGCGCCTCCTTCCGGTCGTTGACGTCAATGCGGGCCCCCGCCTCCAGCTCCTCCAGGGGCTGGTGGGAGAGGCATCCGTACCGCTCGAACTTGGAGGTACGGTAATACACGTCGCCGTCCGCCACGTAGGCGTATTCCTTCTCGATCAGGGTCTGAACCATGGCGATGATCTCCGCCATGTGCTCGGTGGCCTTGGGGTGAATGGTGGCGTCCCGCACGCCCAGGCCGCGGGCGTCTGTAAAATACTCGTTGATATAGGTCTCGGCCACCTCGTGGGAGGAGATCCCCTCCTCGTTGGCCCGCTGGATGATTTTATCATCCACGTCGGTGAAGTTCTGGACAAAGGTGACCTGATAGCCCCGGTACTCCAAATAGCGGCGGAGCACGTCAAAGAGGATGATGGGGCGGGCGTTGCCCACGTGGATGAAGTTGTAGGCTGTGGGGCCGCAGCAGTAGATCTTGACCTCGCCGGGGGTAAGGGGGACAAATTCCTCCTTCGCGCGGGTCATGGAATTAAACAATCTCATATACTCATACTCCTCCTGTTGTTCCGTTCATTCCTCCGGTGTGTCAGGCCGCGCCCGGAGGGGCTGAGGCCCCCGCGCGTCCGCCTGTTTGAACGCTCCGTTCCGTCTTGCCAGCAGCTCGCTCAGCTCGTTTAGGCGCTCCTGAACGGCCTGGTGCTCCCTGAGGTCCTCTTGCTCGTGGGCCTCTCCCCACGCCTGAAACAGACTGCACAGTTCGTCCATGCGTGATTGGATGGCCTGGTGCTCCTGCTGGTCCTCCTGGGCCTGACGCGCCAGCTCGCGCACCGTCTCCATCCGGGTCTGCAGCGCCTTGAGCTCCAGCTCGATGGGGTCTTCCACACTGATCTGGTCCACCTCGTCCGCATAGCGCCTTTCCTCCTGGGCGCCCCGCGCAATGCGGGCCGGAATCCCCACGGCGGTGCTGCCGGCGGGCACCTCCTGGAGCACCACGGCATTAGACGCGATGCGGGAATTGTCCCCCACGGTGAAGGGGCCCAGCACCTTGGCGCCCGTCCCGATGAGCACGTTGTTTCCAATGGTGGGGTGGCGCTTGCCCTGGTCCTTGCCGGTGCCGCCCAGGGTGACCCCCTGGTAGAGCAGCACGTCGTCCCCCACCTCGGTGGTCTCTCCAATGACAATGCCCATCCCGTGGTCGATGACAAAGCGGCGGCCGATTTTGGCCCCGGGATGAATTTCGATTCCGGTCCAAAACCGGCTCCACTGGCTCACCAGCCGGGCCAGGAAACGGAGGTTGTGGCGGAACAAGAAGTGGGCAATCCGGTGGTAAATCAGGGCGTGCACGCCGGGATAAAGCAAAAAAACCTCCAACCTGGACCGGGCCGCCGGGTCGCGGGCCTGGTAGGCCCGCAGGGTTTCGCCTAATCTTGTCATGAATTCAGGTCCTCCTTCCAAATACAAAACGCCTCTCGTGCGCACATCGGCACGAGAGGCGAAATCAATCGCGGTTCCACTCTCATTTCTCACTCAAGCAGGCCTTTGACGGGGCCAAGCCGGGGGGCATCCACATCCCCCTCGCTCCCGGATGCAATTCACGCCATGATGCCCGTAAGACCGCTTTCAGCCGGTGACGGTCTCTCTCTGCCCGGGGGATTCATGCGTTACTGGGTCCGCTCATCGCGATATTCACTTGCCTCATTATAGTATCACGGAGGGCATTGTGTGTCAAGTCCAAGAGAGACGCCCCGGTCGGCGGCGCCCCCCTCCGCTCAGTCACACCTTCCAGTTGAGCACATCCCGGTTCTTGACGTAATACTCCACACCGGAAAACACCGTGGTGGCTACAATCACCGCCACGCAGACGGTGTTGACCGTCTCTGAGAGAGACAGCAGCATCAGGCAGATGCACACCATGGTGGAGGCCGTTTTCACCTTGCCCGACCACCCGGCGGCGATGACCCGGCCGCCGTCCACCGCCACCAGGCGCAGGCCGGAGACGGCAAATTCCCGGAATACGACAATGAGGAGCGCCCAGCCCGGCATCTGCCCCACCTCCACAAACCAGAGCATGGCGGCAATGACCAGCACCTTGTCGGCCAAGGGGTCCATGAACTTGCCAAAGTCGGTGACCTGGTTGTAGTGCCGGGCGATATACCCGTCAATGAAATCGGTCACGCTGGCGGCGACAAAGATGACCAGCGCCACATAGCGGTAGCCGGGCAGGTTCCAGTAGAGCACCGCAAGAAACACAGGAATCAGGGCCACCCGGAGCATGGTCAGTTTATTGGCAGTATTCATTCCGTCATCTCCCCTGTCAAATCGCCGCCGGACACGCCTGTGAGCTTTACCCGGACAAAGACGCCCGCTGGCACCTCCCCCCCGGCTGTAAAGCAGACTCTGCCGTCCACCTCGGGGGAATCCGCGTAAGAGCGGCCCACATAGCAGCCCGCCTCCCGGTCAACCCCCTCGCAGAGCACCTCCAGCGTCCGGCCCAGCATGGTACCGTTCCAATCGTCCATCACCCGGGCCTGTATGTCGGTGAGCAGCTCGGTCCGGTGGGCCGCCGTCTCCGGGTCTACCTGGTCCGCCATGGCGGCGGCGGGGGTGCCCTCCTCCGGCGAGAAAAGGAAAATCCCCCCCCGCTCGATGCGGGCCTCCCGCAGGAAGGCGCACAGCTCTTCATATTCGGCCTCTCCCTCACCCGGCAGCCCGCAGATAAACGAGGTGCGCAGCACCAGGTCCGGTATCCGCGCCCTGAGGGTGCGCAGCAGAGAGAGAATCTCCGCCTTGGTGCCCCGGCGGTTCATGGCCTTTAAAATGCCGTCGTTGATGTGCTGGAGCGGAATGTCCAGGTAGTGGAGTATCTTTGGCTCGGTGGCGATGACCTCAATGAGGTCGTCGCCCACCTCGTCCGGATAGAGGTAGTGGAGGCGAATCCAATGGAAGTCCAGCCGGCACAGGGCCCTTAACAGGTCCGCCAAATGGTGTCTCCCGTCCCAGTCCATGCCGTACCGGGTGATGTCCTGCGCGATGACGATGAGCTCCCTCGTCCCGGCAGCGGCCAGGGCGCGCGCCTCCTCCAGCAGGGAGTCCATGCTCCGGCTGCGGTATCTGCCGCGGAGAGAGGGGATGACGCAGTAGGCGCAGCGGTTGTCGCACCCCTCCGCAATCTTCAGATAGGCGGTATAGGGCGGCGTGGACACCAGCCGGGCGCCGTCTTCCACAGTGCGGTCGATGTCCCCGAACAGCACCGGGCGCTCCCCCGCCGCCACGGCCTCCAGCGCGGGGACCACGTCGGTGTAGCTCCCCGTACCCAGCAGACCGTCCACCTCGGGCAGCTCGGTCAGCATCTCCTCCCGGTATCGCTGGGAGAGGCAGCCCGCCACCAGGAGCTTCCCCAGCCGCCCCGCCTCCTTGAGCCGGGCCAGGCCCAGGATGTGGTCGATGGCCTCACTCTTGGCGGCGTTGATGAACCCGCATGTGTTGAGCACCGCTATGTCGGCCCCCTCCGGCTCCGCGACAACGGTGTGCCCCGCGGCCTGGCAGAGGGCCATCATCTGCTCTGTATTCACCAAATTTTTGGCGCAGCCCAGAGAAATAAAAACAACCTTCAAAACGGGCGTCTCCTCATTCTTCGTCCAGCTCCGTGCCGTACCGGCGCAGCGCGGCGCTGATGTCTTGCCAGGGGTAGCCCCGGCGGGCCAATGCGTCAAAGACCCTCTTCAGTTCCTTCCGGTCCGGGTCCCGGCCCTCCAGACGGCTGCGCACCAGCGTGTCCAGCCGGTCGGCCGGGTCCTCTGCCCCGGCGAGGGCGTCCGCCCAGTGCGCCCGGGGCACCCCGCGGCGGCATAGCTCATCCCTTATTTTAAGGACTCCGTACCCCTTGCCGCTGTAGCGCTCCACCAGCGCCCGCGCGTACTGCGCGTCGTTGATCAGGCCGGCCCGCTCCAGCCGGTCGGCCACCGCCGTGACGTGGTGCTCCGGCGCCCCCTTCGCGGTCAGACGGCGCGCCAGCTCGGCCCTGGCGTAGGGCCTGGTGAGCACCATATGCAGCGCCTTGGCCATGAGCCGCTCCAGAGCGTCCTCCCGTTCAGCGGCCATCCTCAAAATCCTCGGCTGAGATGTCCACCGCGCGTCCGGCGGCCAGGGCGGCCGCCTTGGACTGGCTGCTCATGAGCTTATAGGCATGCTTTCGGATGTCGGCCTCCAACTGGTCGATCAGCTCCGGATTCCCCTTCAGATACTGCTTGGCGGCGTCCCGGCCCTGGCCCAGACGCTGCTCGCCCATGGAGAACCAGGAGCCGCTCTTCTGCACCAGGTCCAGCCTGGTGCCCAGGTCCAACAGCTCTCCCACCTTGGAGATTCCCTCGCCGTACATCACGTCGAACTCCCCCTCCCGGAAGGGGGGCGCCACCTTGTTCTTGACCACCTTGGCCCGGGTGCGGTTGCCGATGATCTCGGTGCCGCTCTTCAGGGACTCAATGCGGCGCACATCAATGCGCGCAGAGGAGTAAAACTTCAGGGCCCGGCCGCCGGTGGTGACCTCGGGGTTGCCGTAGACGATCCCCACCTTCTCCCGCAGCTGATTGATGAAAATCACCACGCAGTTGGTCTTGGAAATGGAGCCGGCCAGCTTGCGCAGGGCCTGACTCATCAGGCGGGCCAGGAGGCCGACGTGGGCATCGCCCATGTCGCCCTCAATCTCGGCCCGGGGCACCAGGGCGGCCACCGAGTCCACCACCACCACGTCCAGGGCGCCGGAGCGCACCAGAGCCTCGCAGATCTCCAGGCCCTGCTCACCGGTGTCCGGCTGGGAGATGAGCATGCTGTCGATGTCCACACCCAGCGCCCGGGCATACGCCGGGTCCAAGGCGTGCTCGGCGTCGATAAACGCCGCCTCTCCGCCCCGCTTCTGGGCCTCCGCCACGATGTGCAGCGCCAGCGTGGTCTTGCCCGAGGATTCCGGACCGTAAATTTCAATGATGCGCCCCCTCGGGACACCGCCGATGCCAAGGGCCAGGTCCAGCGACAGGGAGCCGGTGGGGATGGCGTCTATCTCCCCCCCGGTGCTCTCGCCCAGCCGCATGATGGAGCCCCTGCCGTAGGCCCGCTCAATCTGCGCCATGGCGGTCTCAATCGCCTTCTTTTTGTCCGATGCCGGAGCCGCGGCCTCTACCATGGCCCTTTTCTTCTCTGCCATATTCACTCTCTCCATTCCGCCCAATGCCAAGCCTCCGCGTTGGCTGTGCTTTTTATCTCTCTCCTATACGGGGGCCATACCGTCAGCGGCCCGCAACGCCCTCCACCACACGCCAGATGCCGGCGGTGTCCTGATGGGTTTCGATTTGCTCAAAGCCGTGGGCGGCCAAGATGTGCTCCACATCGCCCACCTGCCCGATCCCCACCTCAAAGAGCAGGGTGCCGCCCAGCCGCAGGGTGCCGCCCCAGCCGGCGGCTATGGCCCGGTAAAAGTCCAGGCCGTCCGGCCCGCCGTCCAGCGCCATACGCGGCTCGTAGTCCCGCACGGACGGGTCCAGGACGTCCAGGTCCCCGGTCGGGATATAGGGCGGGTTGCAGGCAATCACGTCAAAATCCCACAGGCTCTTGTCCGGCGCCTGCCGGGCGTCTGCCCGGACGCAGGTCACCCGGGCGTTGAGGCTGTTGCGCCGCACGTTCTGGCGGCATATCCGCAGCGCGCCCTCGGACCAGTCGGCCAGCACCACACGGCACCGGGGTGCCCTGGAGGCCACCGCCAGTCCGACGCAGCCGCTGCCGGCACACAGGTCCAGCACCCGGGCCCCCTCACCGGCCCGCTCGGCCAGCGCAATGGCGCGGGCGGTGAGCACCTCCGTGTCGGTCCGGGGCACCAGCACATCCCTGGAGATGTCCAGCGGCAGGCCAAAAAACTCCCATTCTCCGATGATATACGCCGCCGGCTCGCCGGCCAAACGGCGGGCGGCCAGCTCCTCCACCCGTTTTTCCAGGGGGGCGGAGACATAGAGGTGCATGTCCCGGAAAAATTGCTCCCTTGTCTTGTCGGCGGCAAAGCAAACCAGCTCCCGCGCCTCCAACTGGGCGGCCTCCACGCCCGCCGCCCGCAGGCGCGCGCGGATGTCCAGATACAAATTGTTGTATGTAGTCGCCATAGGCGCTCGCCTCCTGCCTCTTCTCCGGGGGCTTGACCGCCAGCCCCCGCCGCGATTTTTATGACCAGGCGTCCTGCCCCTGCTCCCGGGGCAGCACCAGCTTGAGGGCGGAAATGCCCACTTCAATCATGGAGTCGTCCGGCTCGTTGGTGGTAAACGTCTGAAGCCACAGCCCGGGCCGCCGGATTACCCGGCAAAAGGCGTTGTCGTGCCCGCCCACGTAGCGGTTGAGCTCGTAGGTCACACCCACAATGACAGGCAGGAGCAGCAGGTGCAGGCCCATGCGCGTCAGGGTGTTGGTGATTTGCAGAGGGGTAAACACCAGCACGGAGACCAGGATGGAGACCATAATCACCACAAAGAGAAAGCTTGTCCCGCAGCGCGGGTGGTGCTTGGGCTGCGCCCGCACATTCTCCACCGTGAGCTCCAGACCGGCCTCATAGCAAAAAATGACCTTGTGCTCCGCGCCGTGATAGGCAAACACCCGCTTGATGTCCTTCATCCGGGAGCAGAGAATCAGATACCCGAGGAAGATGAGCACCCGCAAAAGGCCTTCGGAAACGCTCCGCCCCCACAGCGGGAAGCCGGAAAACAGCCGGGCCAGGCCGCCTGAGAGCAGCGTGGGCAGCAGAATAAAAAGCCCCACGGAAAAGGCCACGCCCAGCACAACGGCCAACACCACCACCAGCTTGGTCACCTTCTCGCTCCCGATGCGGGCCTCCAGCCATGCCTCAAAGGGAGAGGGAACCTCTTCCCCCTCTTCTTCGGGGAAAAACTCCGCCGACCACATGAGGGCCTTGACCCCGGTGACCATCGAGCTGCCGAAATTGACCACGCCGCGCAGAAAAGGGAGGCCGAGCAAGGGGTGCTTGTCCTTGATCAGCACACGCGGCTCCTCCCTGATTTCCAGTTCCTTGTCGGGCCGGCGCACCACGGTGGCCTTTTTCTCCGGCCCCATCATCATGATGCCCTCGATGATGGCCTGTCCGCCAATCATCGTGCGGAAACAGGACGGCCCTTGTTGTTGTTCTGGCATATTGAATCATGTTCTCCTTTTGACGCGCTGTACCGCTAGTGTACCAAACGCGGGGGATAAAAGCAAGCAGTTTTGGAACTTATGTTCTAATCGGAAGCCGGATGGTGACGACGCAGCCGCCGCCCTCCGCGTTTCCGACGGTCAGCCGCCCCTCATGGCGGCTGACAATCTCGTCGCAGACCGCCAGGCCGATGCCGCTGCCCCGGGCTTTGGACGTGCCCTTGTAAAATTTATATTTGACGTGGGGAAGCTCGTCCCCGGGGATGCCGGGGCCGTAGTCCCGTATCGTGATGATCGCCTTATCCCCCTCCCGGCGGATGGCGGTGTCCACCCGGCGCCCGGAGCCTCCGTGCTTGGAGGCGTTGTCCAGCAGGTTGCAAAACACCTGGCGCAGACGCTCGGGGTCGCCCTCGATCGGGGGCAGCTCCTCTTCGCAGTCGGTGTGGATAAGGGTGATACCCTCCCACTTAAAGAACTTCCGATAGGTGTATATGGCGTCCTCCAGCTCCGCCTTCAGGTCCATGGGCTCGATGGACAGGGCAAAGCGCCCGTCCTCAATGCGGGAAAACTCCAGCAGCTCCTCCACCATGTTGGTCAGCCGCCTGGCCTCGCTCACAATGATGCCCATGCCCTTCCTCACGTCCTCGGCGTCCCGGACTTCGCCGTTTTGGATGGTCTCCGCCCAGCCGTTGATGGCGGTGAGGGGGGTGCGCAGCTCATGGGAGACCGAGGCGATAAACTCCGATTTCAACCGCTCCGACTGCTTGATCTTGAGCGACATGTCGTTGATGGCGTCGGTGAGGTCTCCCACCTCGTCGTCAAACTTTTTCTCCATCTGGATGCCGTAACTGCCGCCCGCGATACGCTTGGCGGTCTCGGTGATGCCCAGGACCGGCTCCACAATAGAGCGGACGAAATAGAGGTTGGAGAAATAGACGATGGCCAGCACGGCCACGCCAAGGGCCATTGCCGCGCCGACGGTGAGGGCCATCTGCCGGTCCACCCGCTTGAGGGAGGTGACAAAACGCAGGACACCCACCACCGTGCCGTTATACACAAGGGGGGAGGACACCGCCATGATGCGCTCCCCGGTGTGCTCATATTCCCCGGACCATGTGCTGATTTCCTGGCGTGAGATGGCGCCGGACACATCCGATGTGCCCGGTACGGTCCCGGCCAGGGTGAGGGCGGAGGAGGAGTAGAGCACGCTGCCGATCGGGGTGATAAACTGGAGCTCCATACGGGCGCTCTCCTCAAAGGACTCCACATGGTTGCGGGCGGCCAGCAAATATTCGCTCTGGGATTTATAGTTGCTGAAATACCCTGTGGCCTCGCTGGCCCTGGTTCTCAGGTCCAGGCCGATGCTGGAGTGATAGTAATTCATCATGGCCAGGGAAAAGGCGGACACGGCAAGCAAAACAATGACAAATACCACACTAATGCTGTTGAGCATCCACCGTTTGCGAATTCCCGTTATTCTCGACACGCTTCTCACCTCCCGCTTCGTTTGAACGGCGGCACAAGACAGTTTGGCCGGTCTCTATCCCATCAGGGCTCAAAACCCCCACTTATATCCATATCCCCACACGGTGACTATCTCAACGCCGGAACCTGCCTCTTTC
>CAYPZF010000015.1:0-12097 GCA_964415275.1 uncultured Oscillospiraceae bacterium
CAAACCGGTGTGCCCAGACGGCCGCCGCGTGTTGCTGCAACCAAGAGGCAGAGGTCGAGGGAGCGTTCGTGGAAGATATGCCTATGTGCCGCCACGTCAACCCGATTTTTGGCTCTAATAATACCTGCGGGTGCGGCTGCGGTGGCTGCGGTGGCTGCGGCTGCTGCAGATGCGGATGTTGGAACCGCTGCGGGTGCGGCTGCGGGGCTGGCTGTGGCTGGAGCCGTTGCGGCTGCGGCGCTTATAACCTCTGTGGGAGCGCCGACCTTGAGTTTGACCCCTGCGACTTCTACAGACAATATGGGGCTGCCGAGGGATGCCAGGCGGCGGAGGATACAAATTTTTGCCCGGGGTCGGAAGCGGACTCCCTGTCGGCGCTCACGGCGGCGGTCAACAACCTGATGGCCGCCGTTATGAGGGCAGAGCACAACCTGAGAACGTAAGCGGTTAGGATGGACCGGCAAATTCTTTGCCGGTCCATTGTAACTTTTCCTTGCCGAATGACGTCAAATTCTGTATACTGGGTATCGGCAACATAAGTTGACATAACCACAACGAAACAGAAAGGGAGGCAGCATCCCTTGAGCGGAAGACGAAGCAGGAACGCGAAAAAACAGCGGCACCGGGGACTGCGCATCGCATACCGGGTGCTGGTGGTCATCTCGTTTGTCATTGTGCTGGTGTTTTGCATCGCGAATCTGGTGGTGCGGCCCCCCGCGCAGAAGGAGCCGGTCTTGGCGGAGGGGCCGGTGAGCACTCCCAATCCGGGGGACGAGCCCACCCCTACCCCCACGCCTCTGGTGCGGAAGGAGTATTTTTACACCTTCATGCTGGCCGCCCGGGACCAGAGCAGCGGCAACGCCGACTCTATCATGGTGGTCTCCTTTGACGTGAAAGACCATCGGGTCGGCGTGGTCTCCGTCCCCCGGGATACGCTGGTGGGCGGCACATACACGAAAATCAACAGCTATTACCACGGCGGCGCCGAGCGGCTGCAGGAGAAGGTCTCCGATTTGCTGGGAATTCCCATTGATTATTATATCACCGTAGACGTGGAAGCATTCCGTGCCTTGGTGGACGCGGTGGGCGGGGTTAATTTTTACATCCCATGCGACATGGATTATGACGACCCCGTTCAGGACCTCTCCATTCATTTTACGGAGGGGACGCGCTATCTGAACGGGGCGGACGCGCTGAAGGTGGTCCGCTTCCGCAAAAACAACGACGGGAGCGGCTACTCGGACACCGGCCGTGCCGAGACCCAGCAGAAGCTCCTGACCGCGGTGGCGAAAAAGGTGCTCTCCTGGTCCGGGATGACGAAGTACAACGAGTTCATCGACCTTTTTGCCCGCTATGTCAAGACCGACCTCTCGGGCACCGACATGGCCTACTTCGCGGGACAGGCCATCTATGTGGACACCGCCAGCGGCCTGACCACCGCCACGCTGCCGGGGGACGGCTCGGTGACGTACCGGGGGGTCCAGTGGTGCTATGAGCTCTGCCCGGAGGAGACCCTGGAGGTCATCAACCGGCTGCTCAACCCCTACACGACAGAGGTGACGGCAGAGATGGTCAACATCCTTCAGGCGGACTGAGGAGGGCGGGCACAGCGGTCCGGCCCACGTGTCTCCCGCCGCGCGCCAAGAAAAACAGGGTATCGCATCGTTTGGATGCGATACCCTGTTTTAGATGGAGCGGTCTATTTTCTCGGATACTGAATGGCGGCCTGGGCGGCGGCCAGCCGGGCAATGGGCACCCGGAAGGACGAGCAGGAGACATAGTCGAGCCCAACCCGGTGGAAAAAGGTCACGGAGGAGGGGTCCCCGCCGTGCTCGCCGCAGATGCCCAGGTGGAGGTCGGGCCTGGCCTGGCGGCCCAGCTTACAGGCCATGTCCACCAGCTTGCCGGTCCCCTCCTGGTCCAGCTTGGAGAAGGGGTCCGCCTCATAAATCCGCTTGGCGTAATAGTCGGGCAGGAACTTCCCGGCGTCGTCCCGGCTGAAGCCGAGGGTCATCTGGGTCAGGTCGTTGGTGCCGAAGGAGAAGAAGTCCGCCTCCTGAGCGATTTCATCGGCCAGCAGCGCCGCCCGGGGCACCTCGATCATGGTCCCCACCAGATACTGGAGGGGCACGCCGGCGTCCGCGATGGCGGCGTCCGCCGTGGCGGTCACAATGTCCTTGACATACTTGAGTTCCCGGCGCTCCCCCACCAGGGGGATCATAATCTCGGGCACAATGTCAAGGCCGGTCTCCCGCTTGACATTGAGGGCGGCCTCAATGATGGCCTGGGTCTGCATCTCGGCGATTTCAGGGAAGCTCACGGACAGGCGGCAGCCCCGGTGTCCCATCATAGGGTTGAACTCGTGGAGGGACGCCACGGTTTGCTTCAGCGCGTCGAAGGAGAGTCCCATCTCATCGGCCAGGGCCCGGATGTCCGCGTCCCCTTGGGGCAGGAACTCGTGGAGCGGCGGGTCGAGCAGGCGAATGGTCACAGGCCGCTCACCCATGGCTCTGTAGATGCCTTCAAAGTCCGCCCGCTGCATGGGGAGCAGCTTGGCCAGCGCCCTGCGGCGCTGGGCCTCGGTCTCGGAGAGGATCATCTCCCGGACGGCGGGGATGCGGTCCACCTCAAAGAACATATGCTCGGTGCGGGTGAGGCCGATGCCCTCGGCGCCCAGCTGGAGGGCCTGGGCGGCCTCCTTCGGTGTGTCGGCATTGGCGCGCACCCTCAGGTCGCGCACATAGTCGGCCCACGCCATCACGGTGCCGAAGTCGTCGGACACCGAGGCGTCCACCGTGGGCAGCTTGCCCAGATAGACGTTGCCGGTGGAGCCGTCGATGCTCATGAAGTCCCCCTGCGCGATGACCTGGTCCCCCACCCGCATCACTTTTTTCTCCTCGTCAATACGCAGGGCGCCGCAGCCGCAGACGCAGCAGGTGCCCATGCTGCGGGCCACCACGGCGGCGTGGGAGGTCATGCCGCCCCGGGCGGTAAGGATACCCTGGGCCGCGTTCATGCCCTCGATGTCCTCCGGGGAGGTCTCCAGCCGCACCAGGAGGACCGGGCCGTGCGCCGCGGCGCTCTTGGCGTCCTCGGCGGTGAAATATACCGCGCCGCAGGCCGCGCCGGGGGAGGCGGCCAGGCCGCTGGCCACCGGCGCGGTATCGGCCAGGGCGTTCCGGTCGAATTGGGGGTGGAGCAGCGTGTCCAGCTGGCGCGGATCCACCTTCAAAAGGGCCTCCTCCCTGGTGCACAGGCCTTCGCTGACCAAATCCACCGCGATTTTCAGCGCGGCCTGGGCGGTCCGCTTGCCGTTGCGGGTCTGGAGCATGTAGAGCCGGCCCTTCTCAATGGTGAACTCCATGTCCTGCATGTCACGGTAGTGCCGCTCCAGTTTGTCGGCAATGAAGGAAAACTCGTTGTAGACGGACTCGTTGAGCTCCCGGAGCTTGTCGATGGTGTGGGGCGTGCGGATGCCGGCCACCACGTCCTCCCCCTGGGCGTTCATAAGGAGTTCGCCAAACAGCCGCTTCTGGCCGGTGGCCGGGTTCCGGGTAAAGGCCACGCCGGTGCCGGAGTCGTCCCCCATATTGCCGAACACCATGGACTGTACGTTGACCGCGGTGCCCCAGCTGTAGGGGATGTCGTTCATCCGGCGGTAGGAGTTGGCCCGGGGATTGTCCCAGGAGCGGAAGACCGCCTTGATGGCCTCCATCATCTGCTCCTTGGGGTCGTCGGGGAAGGGGACGCCCATGCTGGCCCGGTAGAAGCCCTTAAACTGGCCCACCAGGTCCCTCAGGTCCCCGGCCTCCAGCTCGGCGTCCAGCAGGACGCCCCTGCGCTCTTTGGCGGCGGTGAGGGCGGCCTCGAACGGCCCCTTGGGCAGTTCCATCACCACATCGGAGAACATCTGGATGAAGCGCCGGTACGCGTCGTAGACAAAGCGGGGATTTCCGGTGAGGGCGATCATTCCCTCCGCCACCGCGTCGTTGAGCCCCAGGTTCAGGATGGTGTCCATCATGCCGGGCATAGAGGCGCGGGCGCCCGAGCGGACAGAGACCAGCAGGGGATTTTCGGGGTCACCGAACCGCTTTCCGGTGAGGGCCTCCAGCTGAGATAAGTACGTAAGGATTTCCGCGTGAAGTTCAGACGCGATGGTCTTTCCGTCCTCGTAGTAGCGGGTACACGCTTCTGTGGTCACGGTAAACCCCGGGGGGACAGGCATTCCGAGATTGGTCATCTCCGCCAGATTGGCGCCCTTTCCCCCCAGCAGCTCACGCATGGAGCCGTTGCCCTCAGAAAACAGATAGACAAACTTTTGTGGCGTCGCCACGGTAACTCCTCCTTCCAAGCAGTGAGACTCCTTTTTGCCCATGAAATATTTATAGCTCAGTATATCGAAAAATATGGGGGAAGGCAAGAAAATATGGCCGCGTTTGAGATTAAAATTCAATGCCGGACCGGGCCCGGGCGCCGCTTTCATAGGGGTGCCGACGGGATTTCATCTCGGTGATGTAGTCGGCCCGGGCCAGCAGGGCCAAACCGGGCTCTCTTCCGGTGAGGACGACCTCCGCGCCGGCAGGGCAGGCGTCCAGGAGTCCGGTGACCGCGCGCAGGGGAAGAAGCCCGGCGGCAATGGCCGGGCAGACCTCGTCCAGCACCAGAAGCACGCCGGGCGCCAGCAGGGCATAGGCGTCATCCAGCAGGGCCTCCGCCCGCTCCACCGCCTCCGCCCGTTCCGCCTCCGTCATGGCGAAGGTAAAGGGGGCCTCTGGGGGAAGGGGTAGCAGGCGGACGCCGGAGAGACCGCTTAATATCCTCCGCTCGCCGCTGTCCTCCGATTTAAGAAACTGGGCGATGACCACCTGCCAGCCCCGCCCCAGCGCCCGGAGGGCCAGGCCCATGGCGCAGGTGGTCTTTCCCTTTCCGTCGCCGCAATAGAGATGTATCATCGCCGCTTCCTCCTGTCTGACGTACCGGACAGCTAAGTGGTGAGTTCCTGTCCCTTTGCTCTAGTATAACACAACAAACACGCGCGGGGCGCAAGGAAATGTCTTTTATTTGAAATAGCGTGCGGCCGCCTGGAAGAGCCCCATGTCGTAGCGTCCGGGCACATTTTTATAGAGTCCGGCGCCCACCCGCTCCGAGTGCCCCATCTTGCCCAGCACCCGCCCGTCGGGGGAGGTGATGCCCTCCACGGCAAACAGGGAGCCGTTGGGGTTGCAGCGGATGTCATACGTGGGGTTGCCGCCCAGATCCACATACTGGGTTGCGATCTGGCCCCGCTCGGCCAGAGAGAGGGTGAGGTCCTCCCCGGCGAAAAAGCGGCCCTCTCCGTGGGAAATGGGGACGGTGTAGATGTCGCCCACCTGGGTGTTGGCCAGCCAAGGGGAGCGGTTGGAGGCCACTCGGGTCCGCACCAGACGGGACTGGTGGCGGGCGATGGTGTTGAAGGTGAGGGTGGGGGAGGTCTCGTCGGCATCCACGATTTTGCCGTAGGGCACCAGCCCCAGCTTGATCAGGGCCTGGAAGCCGTTGCAGATGCCGCACATCAGCCCGTCCCGTTGCTCCAGCAGGGCGGTCACGCCCTCCTTCACCGCGTCGGCCCGGAAGAAGGAGGTGATGAATTTGGCGGCGCCGTCCGGCTCGTCTCCGCCGGAAAAGCCGCCGGGCAGGCAGACCAGCTGCACGGCGCGCAGGGCGGCGGCCACCTGGTCCAGGGAGCGGGAGATGTCGTCGGCGGTCAGGTTGCGGATGACCACGACTTCCGGGATGATGCCGGCGTCGGTGAAGGCCCGGGCGGTGTCATACTCGCAGTTGGTGCCAGGGAACACGGGGATGAGGACCCTGGGCCGGGCGCACTTCACCGCGGGCGCGGGCCGGGGGACCACCGGATGGGAGAAGGTGGGGATGGGGTCCTTTCTGACGGGGGGGTTGGCGGGGTAGACAGGCTCCAGCTTGCCCTCGTAGCGCGCCAGCAGACCGGAGAGGGGGAGGGACTGCCCGCCGTAGGAGAGGGCGGCCTCCGCTGTGGTAACGCCCAGGGGGAGGCCCACGCCCATATCCTCGGTGAGCTCCAGCACAAACCCGCCGTAGCAATAGGAAAAGAGCTCGTCCAGCGTGCGGCGGGTGTCACAGCGCAGGCCGATGCCGTTGCCCAGGGACATGCTCAGAAGGGCCTCGGCCACGCCGCCGTAGCCGGGGGTGCAGGCCGCCAGGACGGTTCCGCTGTCCGTCAGGGTCCGGACGGTCTCAAAGACGGCCCGGAGGGAATCGGCCCGGGGCAGGCCGGAGGCGTCGCAGTCGGGCCGGAGGAGCACCACCGGATGCCCCGCGCCCTTGAATTCGGGCGAGAGCACCCGCCCCGTCTTGTCGGTGGTGACGGCGAAGGAGACCAGCGTGGGGGGCACGTCCAGGTCCTCGAAGCTGCCGCTCATGGAGTCCTTGCCGCCGATGGCGGCAAATCCCAGGTCCAGTTGGGCCCGGAAGGCGCCCAGCAGGGCGGCCAGGGGCTTGCCCCAGCGCCTGGGGTCCTCCCCCAGCTTCTCAAAGTACTCCTGAAAGGTGAGGTAGACCTCCCGGCACCGCGCGCCGGACGCCATCAGCTTGGCCACCGACTCCACCACCGCCAGGTAGGCGCCGTGGTAAGGGCTCCGCTCGGAGACAAAGGGGTTGAAGCCCCAGGCCATCAGCGAGCAGTCGTCGGTCTCCCCCTCCAGGAGGGGGAACTTGTGGACCATGGCCTGGGGCGGCGTGAGCTGATGCCTGCCGCCAAACGGCATGAGCACGGTGGCCGCGCCGATGGTAGCGTCAAACCGCTCTGCAAGGCCCCGGCGGGAGCAGACATTCAAGTCCTCCGCCAGCGCCGAGAGCCCCGCCCCGAAGTCGGCGGGGACAGGCCGCTCATAGGGCTGGGGCGCCCCGGGGGCGGCATGGACGTGCTTTTCAATGCCGTTGGAGCTCAGAAAGGCGCGGGAGAGGTCCACGATGGCCGTCCCGTTCCAGCGCATCACCAGCCGGGGCGCTTCGGTCACGACGGCCACCACGGTGGCCTCCAGGTTTTCTTCCCGGGCCATGGCCTGAAACGCCTCCGCGTCTGCGGCGGCCACCACCACGGCCATGCGCTCCTGGCTTTCGCTGATGGCCAGCTCGGTGCCGTCCAGGCCGTCGTACTTCTTGGGGACGGCGTTGAGGTCTATCTCCACGCCGTCGGCCAGCTCACCGATGGCCACGGAGATGCCGCCCGCGCCAAAATCGTTGCAGCGCTTGATGAGGCGGGCGGCCGCGCCGTTGCGGAAAAGGCGCTGGAGCTTGCGCTCCTCCGGGGCGTTGCCCTTTTGCACCTCGGCGCCGCAGGTCTCCAGGGACTGGAGGTCGTGGGCCTTGGAGGAGCCGGTGGCGCCGCCGCAGCCGTCCCGGCCGGTGCGTCCGCCCAGGAGGAGGACCACGTCGCCGGGCTCAGGCCGTGCCCGGCGCACATTTTCGGCGGGCGCGGCGGCCACCACAGCGCCGATTTCCATGCGCTTGGCCGCATAGCCGCTGTGGTAGAGCTCGCTCACCTGTCCGGTGGCCAGGCCGATCTGGTTGCCGTAGGAGCTGTACCCTGCCGCCGCCGTGGCGCAGAGCTTGCGCTGCGGCAGCTTGCCGGGCAGCGTCTCGGACACCGGGGCCAGGGGGTTGCCCGCGCCGCTGAGGCGCATGGCGCCGTACACATAGGCGCGCCCGGAGAGGGGGTCCCGGATGGCGCCGCCGAGGCAGGTGGCCGCGCCGCCGAAGGGCTCGATCTCCGTGGGGTGGTTGTGGGTCTCGTTTTTGAACAGGAGGAGCCAGGGCTCGCGCGCTCCGTCGACCTCCACGTCCACCTTCACGGTGCAGGCGTTGATCTCCTCCGACTCGTCCAGCCGCGCCAGCTTGCCCTGGGCGCGCAGCGCCTTGGCCGCCAGCGTGCCCAGGTCCATCAGACTCACCGGCTTGATGTGCCCCAGCTTGGCGCGCTCGGCCAGGTAGTCCTCATAGGCGCCTTGGAGCAGCGTGTTCTCAAAGGTGACGCTGTCGATGGCCGTGTGAAAGGTGGTGTGGCGGCAGTGATCCGACCAATAGGTGTCGATGAGCTTGATTTCCGTGATGGTGGGCGCCCGCCCCTCCGAGAGAAAGTAGGCCTGGCAGAAGGCCAGGTCGTCCAGGTCCATGGCCAGGCTGTTTTCTCCGTGGAACCGGCTTAGGCCCTCCTCGTCCAGGGTGAGAAAGCCGTCCAGCGTGGCGACAGAGGCGGGCAGGCTGCAGCGGAGCTCCAGGGTGTCCCGGCGGTCCAGCGCGGCCTCCCGGCACTCCACCGGGTTGATGACATATTTTTTGACGGCGGCGTGTTCCTCCGCCGTCAGGCTGCCCTCCAGCAGATAAACCCGGGCGGTGCGCACGGTGGGGCGCTCCCCCCGGGAGATGATCTGGATGCACTGGGCCGCGGAGTCGGCCCGCTGGTCGAACTGCCCGGGCAGGTACTCCACGGCAAAGGCCGTGTGGCCTCCCTGGGGCAGATGGCTGTAAATGAGGTCTAGCTGGGGCTCGGAGAATACGGCGGACTTGCAGTAGTCGAAGAGGGCGCCGTCGATGTGCTCCACGTCGTAACGGTTGAGGATGCGCAGGCCGGTGAGGGAGCGGATCTGGAGAAAGTCGCGCAGCTCCTCCGCCAGGGCGGCGGCCTCCTGGGCCAGCCCCGGCCTTTTCTCCACGTAAATACGGTAGACCATGGGGGTTAGCCCTCCTTTCCGGCCGACAGCGCCTGCCGGCCAATGTCCCGGCGGCAGTAGGCGCCGGAAAATTGGATGGCATCCGCGGCGGCGTAGGCCCGGCCGATGGCGTCCTGCAGGGTGTCCGCCACTGCGGTGACGCCCAAGACCCGGCCCCCCGAGGTGACCATGCCGCCGTCCTGCAGCCTCGCGCCCGCCACGTAGACCCGGGTATGGCCGGGCAGGGCGGGGACGGAGATGGGAAAGCCCGTCTCATAGGCTTTGGGGTAGCCCTCCGAGGCCAGCACCACGCAGCAGGCGTGGCCGTCCCGGAACGAGACCTTGGCCTGGTCCAGGGTGCCCCGGGAGACGTGGAGCATGATATCCAGCAAATCGCCCTCCAGCAGGGGGAGGACCACCTGGGTCTCCGGGTCGCCGAAGCGGCAGTTATATTCGATGACCCGGGGGCCGTGCTCCGTGAGCATGAGGCCGAAGTAGAGGCAGCCCTGAAAGGGCCGTCCCTCGGCCGCCATGGCCCGGATGGTGGGCAGAAAAATGGTGTCCATACAGGTCCGGGCCACCGCGTCGGTGTAGTAGGGGTTGGGCGCCACGGCGCCCATGCCGCCGGTGTTGGGGCCCTGGTCGCCGTCCCCGATGCGCTTGTGGTCCATGGAGGAGACCATGGGCACCAGGGAGACGCCGTCGGTAAAGGCCAGGACGGAGACCTCGGGCCCGGTGAGGAATTCCTCGATCACCACCGAGCTGCCGCTCTCGCCGAAGACACGCTCCTCCATCATGGCCCGCACGGCGTCCCTCGCCTCTTGTCTGGTCTGGGCGATCACCACGCCCTTGCCCAGGGCCAGGCCGTCCGCCTTGACCACTGTGGGGATGGGGGCGGTGTCCAGGTAGTCCAGGGCCGCCTGGAGGTCGGTGAAGACGGCGTAGTCCGCCGTGGGGATGCGGTACTTCCGCATGAGCTCCTTGGCAAAAATCTTGCTGCCCTCTAGGATGGCGGCGTTGGCCCGGGGGCCGAAGCAGGGGATGCCGGCGTCCTCCAACGCGTCCACAGCGCCCAGCACCAGGGGGTCGTCCGGCGCCACCACGGCAAAGTCCACGCCGTGGTCCACTCCAAAGCGGACCATGGCACCGATGTCCTTGGCGCCGATGTCCACGCACTGGGCGTCGGCCGCGATGCCGCCGTTGCCGGGCAGGGCGTAGAGCGCTGTGACCAAGGGGCTCTCCTTCAGCTTCTGGATGATGGCGTGCTCCCGGCCGCCGCCGCCGATGACCATAACGTTCATAGAATTACCTCGTTTCACAGAATGTTCGTCAAATGTTCGTCAGTGGTGGAACAGCCGCGTGCCGGTAAAGGCCATCACAATGCCGTATTTGTCGCAGGCGGCGATGACGTGGTCGTCCCGGATGGAGCCGCCGGGCTGCGCGATGTACCAACAGCCGCTCTTTCGGGCCCGCTCCACGTTGTCTCCAAAGGGGAAGAAGGCGTCGGAGCCCACGCTCACGCCGCCCTGCCGGGCAATCCAGGCCTTTTTTTCCTCCGGGGTAAGGGGGTCGGGCTTGGTCTGAAAGGTGTCCTGCCACACACCGTCGGCCAGCAGGTCCTCACACTCGTCGGAGATGTATAGGTCGATGGCGTTGTCCCGGTCGGGCCGGCGGATGCCGTCCGTGAAGGGGAGCGAGAGGACCTTGGGGTGCTGCCGCAGGAACCAGTGGTCGGCCTTGGAGCCCGCCAGCCGGGTGCAGTGGATGCGGCTCTGCTGGCCGGCGCCCACGCCGATGGCCTGACCGTCCTTCACGTAGCATACGGAGTTGGACTGGGTGTACTTCAGCGTGATGAGCGAGAGGACCAGGTCGGTCCTAGCGGCCTGGGGCAGGGTTTTGTTGGCGGTGACGACGCGGTCCAGCAGAGTGGCGTCAATGGCCGCCTCATTGCGGCCCTGCTCGAAGGCAACGCCGTAAATGTCCCGGCGCTCGATCGGGCCGGGGGCGTAGTCCGGCTCAATCTGGACCACGTTGTAGCCGCCCCTGCGCTTGGTCTTGAGGATCTCCAGCGCCCTGTCGGTGTAGCCGGGGGCGATGATGCCGTCGGAGACCTCCAGGGCCAGGTAGCGGGCGGCGGTCTCGTCGCAGACGTCGGAGAGGGCGGCCCAGTCCCCGTAGGAGCACAGCCGGTCGGCCCCCCGGGCCTTCACGTAGGCGGCGGCGACGGGGGAGAGCTCCATGCCCTGGGCGAAGTAAATCTGCCGCTCCACGTCGGACAGCGGGGCGGCCACGGCGGCCCCGGCGGGAGAGACGTGCTTAAAGGAGGCGGCGGCGGGCAGGCCGGTGGCCTCCTTGAGCTCCTTGACCAGCTGCCAGGCGTTCAGGGCGTCCATAAAGTTGATATACCCGGGGTTGCCGTTGAGGACCCGGATGGGCAGGGCGCCGGACGCCATAAAAATGCGGGCGGGCTTCTGATTGGGGTTACAGCCGTACTTCAGTTCCAGTTCCGTCATAACGGCGCCTCCTCGGTGTGTTTGTTACGGATTACAGTGCGGCTTGTCCCGTCGGCCAGGCTGATGTACCGCACGAAAAGGGAGACCTTGTTGTCCCCGTTGAGGCTGGCCCACAGCGCCTGGGCCAGGGCGTCGGCGGTGGGGACGGCGATGGCCACCGGGATCGGCTCCCCCGCGAAGGAGGGCAGCGGGTCCCCGTCCCCCCGGTAGGTGCTGAGGAAATGCCCCGTGCCGGCGGCGGGGGTGTCGTACTCGAAGAAAAACCGCTGACAGCGCGCCGGGTCTCCCCCGGCGGACTTCAGGATAGAGAGCCTGTAGCCCCCGTCTGGCCCGACCAGGCCGGAGATGCGGGGGGTAAAGTTGGGCGCGTCCGGCTCAAAGGTCCGGGTGCGCAGGGCGCGGACCCAGCCGGAGCCCCGGCCGAGGGCGCCGGCCACCGTGTCGGTCTGGTCGCCGTTGGTGACGATGGTGACGCCCCCCACAACCCGGACAGGGTGGTAGATGATGAGGGAGGGGTCGGTCATCCTGGCCGGGTCGTGGGCCTGGGTGCGGATGCCGTCCTCTGTTTCCGCGAAAATCCGGTTGCGGCTGTTCTCGCTGCGGCCCATGATGAAATAGGCGGCCACGGCGTGGGCGCCGTCCGGGCTGCGGCCCAGGAGAATGCCCCGGCCGGGGTAGGAGTTGGCACGCAGCAGCGCGCACAAGTCTTGCCTCTTATAAGCGTCCAAAATCAAACCCGCCCTTTCTCTTTCCGCACTGCCCGTGAGACCTGCTCCACCGCCCGGGGGAGCAGCTTCCACTCGGCCTGCTCCATCACCCGGCGCTGCAGGGTCTCCGGCGTGTCCCGCCTCCGCACGG
>CAYPZF010000016.1:0-11595 GCA_964415275.1 uncultured Oscillospiraceae bacterium
GCTCCGATTTGTCCAAAGAATCAGAAGGGACTGAGCGGTTGCTCCGTCCCTGCCGGCCGGTAAGGAATCTTTCCTTACTTCATGCCATTCTCGTAGGCCTCGATCATCTTTTTGACCATCTGACCGCCCACGGAACCGGCCTCACGAGAGGTGAGGTCGCCATTGTAGCCCTGCTTCAGGTTCACGCCAACCTCGTTGGCCGCTTCCATTTTAAACTTATTGAGCGCCTCGCGAGCGCTGGGAACGACAGGCTGATTGGATCGATTAGAGCTAGCCATAGTTGCATCTCCTTAACAATGTTTTGTTTGATTTAAATTGCTGGACCTTGAAGTCCGACCATAGCTTTCCCCCGGACAACGCTTTCTTATGTGAAGAACAACCTGTCAATTTAAGTCAAACCTTGTTTGATCTCTTTTAGCGTTCTCGCCGGCGCGTTCCCTTTCCGCTCTCACGCGAAAGGGCTGCCCCCCGCCCGAAGGCGGGAGGCAGCCCCCTTTGTTTTTCACCGCATTTCCTTGCGCTGAAGCTGGAGTCGGTCGGCAATCATGGCAATAAACTCCGAGTTGGTTGGCTTGCCCTTGGCGTTGCTCACCGTATAGCCAAAATACTTTTGCAGCGTCTCTAAATCGCCTCTGTCCCACGCCACTTCAATGGCGTGGCGAATGGCGCGCTCCACACGAGAAGCGGTCGTGCCGAATCGTTTGGCTACTTCAGGGTAGAGCACCTTGGTCACCGCGTTGATCACGTCCATATCCTCTACCGTCATCACGATGGCCTCGCGCAGGTACTGATATCCTTTGATGTGGGCGGGCACTCCAATCTCATGGATGATGGCGGTCACCACACTTTCCAGGCTCCGGCGGGTGCCGAAGGCGGGGTGCAGCGTGGTCTCCGCGACGGGCTGTGCCTGGGTGAGGATTAGCCGGGCGCTTTCCACCACGGCCTCAGGCTTGCACGGCTTTAGCATGCAGTAGTTGGCGCCGCGTATGGCCGCCTGCTCCGCCACGTTGCCCTGCACATAGCTGGACAGCACCAGCACCTTTGGCCGGGGCAGCGGCAGCGATTCTAGGACCTTCATCCCATCCATGTTTCCCAGGAGTAAGTCCATCACCAAAATATCGGGTGTACATGCACGAACCAAGCGGAGCACCTCGGCTCCATCGCCAGTCTGACCTACAATTTCCATGTCGTTCTCATCGTTGAACGTCTCTGAAAGCATTCCACGAAATTCCTCGCCTGCGTCTGCAATCAACACTCTTTTTCTGCTTTCCATTGTGACTCCCCTTCGCGCAATTATCATTTTTGGTGTTTCGTTTTCATCCGACATCCATAATTTACCACAAACGGACAGCAAACGCAAGAGGAATTCGTAATTTTTTGCGTCAATCCTTCGTGAATTTTCGACAGATGCCCGTTACGTGTCTGCCGTCTCCCAAGCAGTCACCGCTTCATCCAGCATCCTCTGGGCGAAGATTCCATATCCCTGGGTGGGGTTGTTGACCAAAACGTGGGTCACAGCGCCCACCAGTTTCCCGTTTTGCAGAATGGGACTGCCGCTCATGCCCTGCACAATCCCGCCGGTGGCGGAGAGCAGCGCCTGGTCTGTCACTTTAATCATAAGGTCCCGGTTCTGCCCTTCGTTGTCGGGATACACCCGCACAATCTCAATGGAATATTCCTCCACCTTTTCTCCTGAAATATTGGACAAAATAATGGCATGGCCTGTCTTCACCTCATCTTTTTGCGCCACCGGAACGCAGGTCAGGCCGCTGGCCATACTCCCGTCAGCGAGGTGTCCGAACACCCCGCCGTCGGTGTTGGCGTAAAGGCTGCCCAGATCGTTAGTGACCTGAAAACTCCCATGGAGCTCTCCCGGCGTGTTTGTCTCTGCCTTTCTCACGTCAGTGACGGAGGCATGCATGATGCTGCCCGACTGAAGTGGCATCAGCAGAGCGGTGTCAATGTCGTTGATGCCATGTCCCAGCGCGCCGAAAAGGCCGGACTGGGGGTCATAAAAAGTCATCGTACCGATTCCCGCCATGGAGTCCCGAATGAGTGCCCCCAGACGATAGGCGCCGTCCACCTCGCACTGCACCGCCTGCGCGATCAGTTGCACCTGGCGTTCGCCCCGCATCGCCCGGATGCTCATTTTTTCTCCCGCCGCGTCCCGGATGATAGACTTTACCTCCTCAATGGAGTCCACTTCTTCGCTGTTGATGTGGGTAATCACATCGCCTGTCCGCAGGCCGCAGTCCCTTGCCGGAGACGCGGCGCCCTGTTCGGTGGACAGGTCGGAGAGTCCCACCACAATCACGCCGTCGGAAAAGAGCTTGATCCCCACCGCTCTGCCCAGCGGAACCACCGCGCGCACGTTGTTCGGCACCTCCACCGCTCCGGCTCTAGAAGTCCGTGTAGCCAATAGGATGCTGACGGCCACCAGCAGGAGAAGCACAACGCGGAGGAAGAAGAACAGGTGCGCGGCCAGGGGCCAATTTGTTTTTTCCGGCTTCACCGAATCACCTCTTTCAAAAAATAAATGTTCGCGCAGATACGAAAAGCCGCACATTCCGCCGCGCCTTTTTAATATGGCCCCGCAAGCAAAAAAAAAGCAGCGCGGCCGCTGGCAATGAAACACACCTTTGGATTGGAAAGGACACCCAAATTCCACGCGCCAGCGACTATACACGTGAACACTTTATTTTTCTTTCCCGTTTTTCCTCTTTTTTCTTTTTAATGCGCTTGGGCATAAGAAAATGTCCCGCAGACCACGGGTCTGCGGGACATGCCCGGTCCGGCGCCGGTAGCCGCGCGCCCCCGCGTCTTTTCCGCCCAACGTACATATCCGGCATCCCCCGGCGCATAAACTGGAGCAGTAGAAAAAGGGAGGTATCCTTTTTATGTGGAAACCAACGAAACGCACCATGATCGTCTGCTTTGTGACCGCCGTGGCGGGTATCCTGCTCCATTTCCTCTACACCGCCTTCCCCGGCTACGCCACCGCCTTCTTTTCTCCCGTCTCCGAGAGCATCTGGGAGCACCTTAAAATCATCTTTTGGCCCTATCTCCTGGCCAGCCTCTTCCTCACCCGGGGCGGCGGCAAGAGCTGCCGCGCGCCTTGGATGCTCTCCCTGCTCCTGCTCTGCGGCGTGATGCTGCTGGCAGGCTATCTGTACCATGTGGTGGCCGGCGGGGCGCCGGGCCCCTTTAACATCCTACTCTATCTGGTGCTGATGGCGGCGGGCTTCCTCTTGCCCGGACTCCTGTGGAAGGTCTCCGCGGCGCGCTGGATTGACGTCATTTTCTGGCTGGCAGCCCTCTTGGGCGCCGCCATTCTCCTGTTCACCTTTCTGCCCCCCGGCGGAGCGCTGTTCTCGGACCTCTCCTGGGCCGGGGCCTGGAATGTGATCCCCTATTAGGGGCCGGGGCCGCCTGTGAGCTCTGTCTGATAAAAAGCGCCCGATTGCAATTTTCTCTTTACAAACGCCGCCAGACTTGCTATACTAAGTGGGCGCCAAAGTATGGCGTATTTTATGCGCCCGTAGCTCAGCTGGATAGAGCGTTGGACTCCGACTCCAAAGGTCGCAGATTCGAATTCTGTCGGGCGTACCAGAAGCCGGCTTCTTTGGCAGCCGGCTTCTGATTTATTATAAGGAGGGCATTTTATGAAGACCATCGGGCTGTTGGGCGGGATGAGCTGGGAGAGCACAGTCACCTATTACCAACTCATCAACACCGCCGTCAAAGAGCGCCTGGGCGGCCTGCACTCGGCAAAGTGTCTGTTGTACAGCGTCGATTTTCATGAAATCGAATCCCATCAGTCCAGCGGCGCGTGGGAGCGCTGCGGTGCCATACTGGCCGATTCCGCCGCGCGGCTGGAGCGGGCGGGGGCGGATTTTATGGTCATCTGCACCAACACCATGCACAAGGTGGCCCCTCAGATTGAGGCGGCGCTGCACGTTCCGCTCCTGCACATCGCGGACGCCACAGCGGCGGTCTTAGAGGCCCGGCAGGTAAAGACCGTCGCCCTGCTGGGGACAAAGTACACCATGCTGGAGGACTTTTACCGTGCCAGGCTCCAGGCCCGCGACATCCAAGTCCTGATTCCCGGCGCGGCCGACGTGGAGCTGGTCAACGCCATTATCTTTGATGAGCTCTGCCTGGGGATGCTCTCCCCCCGGTCCAAGGCGGCGCTGCTGCGTATCATCACCCAGCTGGCCCAACAGGGCGCCCAGGGTGTGGTGCTGGGCTGTACGGAGCTGGGGCTCCTCGTCACCCAGGAGGATACCGACATCCCCCTGTTCGACACCACCCATATCCACGCCACCCAGGCCGCCCTGTTTGCCTTGGAAGGATAGCGGCCCGCGGGCATGCGGGCCGGAACCGCCTGCCTCCGCGCGCAAAAACGCCGCCCCCGGGACCTCCCGGGGGCGGCGTTCTCTTGTGCTTAAATGTTCAGGACGGTCCTCGCGACCTGGAAGTAAATGAGCAGGGAGACCGCGTCCACAATGGTGGTGATAAAGGGGCTTGCCATAACCGCGGGGTCAAACCCCACCTTTTCCGCCAGCATGGGCAGGGCGCAGCCCACCAGCTTGGCCACCAGGACCGTGGCCAGCAGCGTGGTGCAGATTACCACCGCCGTCATAACATCCAGCCGGTCAAAGAACAGCAGCTTCACAAAGTTGGCCGCCGACAACGTCAGACCGCACAAGACCGCCACGCGAAATTCCTTCCACAGCACGGTGAACAGATCGGAAAACTCAATCTCCCCCAGCGAAAGGCCGCGGATGATGGTGGCCGAGGCCTGACTGCCCGAGTTGCCGCCGGTGTCCATCAGCATGGGAATGAACGCAGCCAGCACCGCCTGGGCGGCCAGGGAATCCTGGGATGAGGTGATGATGATGCTGGTGAAGGTGGCTGATATCATCAGGATAAGCAGCCAGGGAATGCGCTTTTTCCACGTTTCCCGCACGGTGGTTTTCAGATACGGCTTGGTGGACGGGGTAATCGCGGCCATCTTTTCAATGTCCTCGGTGACCTCTTCCTGCAAAACGTCGATGGCATCGTCAATCGTGACAATACCCACCAGTCTGTTCTCCTGGTCCACCACCGGCATGGCCACAAAGTCGTACTTGCCCAGCTTCCGCGCCACACCCTCCTGGTCCTCCAGGGTGCTCACCGAGATGACGTTGACCTCCATGATATCCTCAATCACTTCATCCTCATCGCTCAGAAGCAGGGTGCGGATGGAAATCGTGCCAATCAGCTTGCGGTTGGCGTCGGTGACATAGCAGTTGTAAATGGTCTCCTTGTCCACGCCGGTGCGGCGGATGCGTTTGATGGCCTCCTCCACCGTCATGTCAGGCCGCAAATCCACAAACTCGGTGGTCATAATACTGCCGGCGCTGTCCTGCGGGTACTTGAGCACCTCGTTGATCATCGTCCGCATCTCGGGGTCCGCCTGCCGCAAAATGCGTTTCACCACATTGGCCGGCATCTCCTCCACAATGTCCACCGCGTCATCTACGTAAAGTTCGTCAACAACCTCTTTCAGTTCGTTGTCCGAAAAGCCCCGGATGAGCATCTCCTGCCTGTCCGGGTCCATCTCGACAAAGGTCTCTGCCGCCAGCTCTTTGGGCAGCAGGCGGAACAGCAGCGGCAGCTTCTCCTCCGCCATCTCCTCAAACAGGGCCGCGATGTCCACAGAATTCATGGTGACGAGAACGTCACGCAATGTGGCGTACTTTTTATTCTCCGTCAGGGCGGCCAAGGCCTTCCCCAGTGTAATCGTTGTTTTCTCCGCCATGGTCTTTTCCTCCTAACTTTAAGAATAGACAGACGGACGCGGCTGCTCGCCGCGCCTGTCTCGCTTCAAGTAGGAAGTAAGACACGAACTGGACCAACATCACCGCTGACGGCGCGGCATAGACGCTCCCGGCAGCAGATCATGTCTACTTCGGCCCACGATTGTGCCATTACTACTACCTGCGTCCATTTTGCC
Source organism: uncultured Oscillospiraceae bacterium (assembly GCA_964415275.1). Lineage (GTDB taxonomy): Bacteria > Bacillota > Clostridia > Oscillospirales > Oscillospiraceae > JAEWRY01. The sequence continues at coordinate 5,999 of CAYPZF010000016.1, forward strand.
CACCTCTCTTTGATAAATTATTATGTATACCAAGGCTATTCTTTAATCATACGCAAAAAGGTCTTTTTTGTCAAGAAAATCAAACTGTGTCCAGCTCCACCTGGGACACCTCGTCCGTCACATCGCGCTGCAGGAAGATGGAGGCCACCTGGGCAAACCCCTCCACCGAATCGCTCACGTAATAGTGCTGGCGCCCCGGATTGGTGTCCGGCGTCAGGGCGGCCTCCCGCCGCAGGCGCGCCGCCACCTGCCCGGCGCACTGGGCACCGGCATCCACCAGCGTCACCTCAGGGCCCATATACGCCGCGATCACAGGCTTCAGGAGCGGGTAGTGGGTACACCCCAGCACCAGGGTGTCCGCCCCGGCCGCCCGCAGCGGCGCCAGGTACTCTGCCGTCACCGTCTCCACCACCAGATCCCCGGGCCGAAACCGGCCGTTTTCCACCAGGGGGACAAAGAGGGGGCAGGGCACCGCCATCACCCGGGCCGCCGGGTTCCGCGCCGCAATCACCTTTTCGTAGGCGCCGCTGCGGATGGACGCGCTGGTCCCGATGAGGCCGATCCTCCCGTTCCGGGTAGCCGCGGCGGCGGCCCGGCCCGCCGGCTCCACCACGCCCAGAATGGGGATGGGATTTTCCGCCGCCAGCAGGTCTAGCGCGGTGGAGGACACCGTGCCGCAGGCCACCACAATGGCCTTCAGGTCAAAGGACCGCAGAAACGCCACATCCTGCCGGGCATATTTGATGATGGTCTCCCTGGACCGGCCGCCGTAAGGCACCCGTCCGGTGTCTCCAAAGTAGATAATGTCCTCATTTGGCAGGAGCTGTTCCAGCTCCCGCACCGTCGTCAGCCCTCCTAAACCGGAGTCGAACACGCCGATGGGACGTCTGTTCAAGCACATGCACCCCTTTGCTTTCAGTCTGTATTATGATATGTGAATCCGGCCTGGAAAACAAGTGCAATTTTAGAGGTTTGACAATGGTGTGAATTTGAATATAATAAGGGTGGACCCAGTAACATTGCATGGACAAGGAGGGCTCTGTTATGAGGCTTGAGCTGACAACAAAAGAGTTTCGCCGTCTTCTGGATATGGCGTACATCGGGAATTGGGTGCTCAATTCCACCCGGGGAGACGACCGCTTTGTCGATTACGACCAGGTAGAAAGCAAGCTTTTTGCCCAGGCGCGCCAGGAGGGTATGCCCGTCCTGGCCGAGGTCTATCAGGGGGAGGTAGTGCCCTCCAAGGCATTTGTAGAGGGCGGCATCCATGAGGCCATCATAGAATATGAGAACAACGCTTTCTTTGACATTCTGGCAGAGGAGCTGGCCCGGCGGGATATGGAGCACGCCAACATCGATGAAAACGATTATGTAGAGCTGGCCACACGGATTGAAGCCTATATCAGCGAGTTCGAGGCGCACGGCACCGACAACATCCTGGTGGACAACGACATCGGTTGACAGCCGCGTCCTTTTGGGGCGCCCCTCGGGCCCTCCTCCGGCGCGGAAAAGGGACGGGACACCGCTTTCGCGGCGTCCCGTCCCTCTGTGTCTCCATCCGTTCAGCTCCGGGCGTCCAGGGGCAGGTATGTCTGCTTGGGCCCCACGCAGACATAGGAGGGCCGTATGATTTTTCCCATGTTGATGAGCTCCTCCATCCGGTGGGCGCTCCAGCCCGCGATGCGGGCCACCGCGAAGATGGGGGTGTAGAGCTCCAGTGGCAGATCCAGCATGTGGTACACAAAGCCGCTGTAGAAGTCCACATTGGCGGAGACGCCCTTGTAGATCTTCCGCTCTCCGGCAATGACCCGGGGGGCCAGCCGCTCCACCTTGGAGTAAAGCCCATACTCCTCTGTGCGGCCCTTTTCCTTGGAGAGGGTCTCTACAAATCTGCGCAGGATATTGGCTCTGGGGTCGGACAGGGAATAGACCGCGTGCCCCATGCCGTAGATGAGCCCCGCCCGGTCAAAGGCCTTGCCAGCCAGCAGCATGGCGAGATAGTGGGCCACCTCGTCGTCGTCGTTCCAGTCCTTCACTTTCTGCTTCATGTCCTCGAACATGCGGATGACCTTGATGTTGGCGCCGCCGTGGCGGGGGCCCTTCAGGGAAGAGAGCGCCGCCGCCATGCAGGAGTAGGTGTCGGTGCCGGAGGAGGTGACCACGTGGGTGGTAAAGGTGGAGTTGTTGCCGCCTCCGTGCTCCGCGTGGAGCATGAGGCAGATGTCCAGGATGTGGGCCTCCCAATAGGAGTAGGACGAGTCCGCCCGCAGGAGGGTGAGGATATTCTCCGCGGCCGAGAGGTCGGGCCGGGGCGCGTGGATGAACAGGCTGTTGCCCTCTCTGTAATGATACGCCTGATAGCCATAGACCGAGAGCAGGGGGAACACCGCCAGCAGCTGCATGCACTGGCGGGTTACGTTGGGCAGTGAAATATCGTCGGCCCGGTCGTCGTAGGAGGCCAGGGTAAGCACGCTGCGGGCCAGGCTGTTCATCATGTCTTGGCTGGGCGCCTTGAGGATTACGTCCCGCACGAAGTTGTTGGGCAGTGTGCGGTAATAGGCCAGCTGGTCGGAAAAGGACTTCAGCGCCTCCCGGTTGGGCAGTTCACCAAACATCAGCAGATAGGCGGCCTCTTCAAATCCAAACCGGCGTTCCTGCAGCGGGCCGGCCACCAGCTCCTCTATATCAATGCCTCTGTAGTAGAGCTTGCCGTCGCAGGGCGTTCGTTTTCCGTCCACCATCTCAAAGGCCTGTATGTCCGAAATCTCAGTCAGGCCGGCCACCACGCCGCGGCCGTCCATGTCACGCAGGCCGCGCTTCACATCGTGGATCTGGTAGTTTTCAGGGGCGATACAGCTGTTCTTCAGCGTCAATTCGGCCAAGTGCTGGATTTCAGGCGTCAACTTGCAATAATTTGGATTACTGGCCATAACATCTCCCTTTCCTTCTTTTGTAATTCCACTCAATTATAGCAGTGAATTGTTTCAAAAATATGAACCGGAGGCGGAATGCCTAAAATTTTACAGCCCCGTTTCCGCGCGCCGGCTTTCCGTTTATTTTCGCATCATTTCCCTTGACGGCCCCATCAACATGCTGTATCATGGTAAAACAAAGAGGTTCCTTTGATACAAGATGTTGTATTTTTAGTTGCACGGTCTCTCACCTGGCCCACAGGGGCCGAACGACCTGAAAAGAGGGGAAGAATGAACATGCCAATCACTCAAATCCGTAAGCGGGACGGTCGCGTTGTTCCTTTTCTCAGCGATAAAATCGCCGACGCCATTTCCAAGGCCTTTGCGGCCACCTACAAGCCGGGCCAGGAGGAGACCGCCCAGCGGCTGTCTGAAGAGGTGGTCTCCATCCTTGAGATGGAGGGGGACGCCTGCCCGGAGGTGGAGCATATCCAGGACCTGGTGGAGCGGGTGCTCATGGACAGCGGTTATGTCCAGACCGCCAAGGCCTATATCCTGTACCGCTCGGAGCGCAGCCGCGCCCGTGAGATGAACACCCGCCTGATGAAGATTTACGAGGACATCACCTACTCCGACGCCAAGGAGAGCGATATCAAGCGGGAAAACGCCAACATCGACGGGGACACCGCCATGGGCTCCATGCTAAAGTTCGGCTCGGAGGGGGCCAAGCAGTTCTACGACCTCTACGTCCTCAACCCCGACCATGCCCGGGCCCACCGGGAGGGTGACCTCCATATCCACGACCTGGACTTCCTCACACTCACCACCACCTGCACCCAGATCGACATTAAAAAGCTCTTCGCGGGGGGCTTTTCCACCGGCCACGGCACCCTGCGGGAGCCCAACGACATCTCCTCTTACTCCGCCCTGTGCTGCATCGCCATTCAGTCCAACCAAAACGATCAGCACGGCGGCCAGTCGGTGGTCAACTTCGACTACGGCATGGCGGACGGCGTCCGCAAGACCTTTGTCCGGGTCTACCGCCAGAACCTGGCCAGGGCGCTCATGCTCCTGGCCGGCCAGGAGGACCCGGAGGGCGGCATCAAGGAGATCATCGCCAAGGTCAATGAGGCCACCGGCCTCACCCCCACACTGGAGCACTGCGAGGCCTATTTCGCCGCCGAGCTGCCCCATCTCGTCGCGCGGTACGGCAGCGAGGAGGACATGCGCAAGGCCCAGGCATTTTCCCATTACCGGGCCGTCAAGGAGACCGACCGGAACACCTATCAGTCCATGGAGGCCCTAATCCACAACCTGAACACCATGCACTCCCGCGCTGGCGCCCAGACGCCCTTCTCCTCCATTAACTACGGGATGGACACCTCCCCCGAGGGCCGCATGGTGATTAAGAATCTGCTCCTTGCCACCGAGGCCGGTCTGGGCAACGGGGAGACCCCCATCTTCCCCATCCAGATTTTCCGGGTCAAGGACGGCGTCAACTACAATCCCGGCGAGCCCAACTACGACCTGTTCCAACTGGCCATCCGCTGCTCGGCCAAGCGGCTCTTTCCCAACTTCTCTTTCCTCGACGCGCCCTTCAACGCCCAATACTACAAGCCCGGCCACCCCGAGACCGAGATCGCCTACATGGGCTGCCGCACCCGGGTCATCGGCAACGTATACGACCCCAGCCGTGAGGTCTGCCCGGGGCGGGGCAACCTCTCCTTCACCACCATCAACCTGCCCCGCCTCGCCATCAAGGCGAAGGGGGATGTGGCGCTCTTCTTTGAAGGGCTGGACCGAATGCTGGGCATGTGCATCGCCCAGCTGTTGGAGCGGTTTGAGATTCAGGCCAGAAAGCGGGTCCGCAACTATCCCTTCCTCATGGGCCAGCATGTCTGGCTGGATTCGGACAAGCTGGGCTGGGACGACGAGCTGCGCGAGGTGCTGCGGCACGGCTCTCTCTCCGTGGGCTTCATCGGCCTGGCCGAGACCCTGAAGAGCCTGATCGGCGAGCACCACGGTGAAAGTGAAAAGGCCCGCATCCTGGGCCTGGAGATCATCAGCTACATGCGGGCCAGAATAGACGCCGAGAGCCGGAAGCACCGCCTGAACTTCACCCTCCTGGCCACCCCCGCCGAGGGGCTCTCCGGCCGCTTTGTCAAGCTGGACAAAGAGCGTTACGGCATCATTCCCGGCGTCACCGACCGGGAGTATTACACCAACTCATTCCACGTGCCCGTCTACTTCCCCATCTCCGCTTACGAAAAAATTAAGATCGAGGCCTCCTACCACGCCCTCACCAACGCGGGCCACATCAGCTACGTCGAGATGGACGGCGACCCCAACGAGAACCTGGCCGCCTTTGAAAAGGTCATCCGCTGTATGAAGGAGTCCGGCATTGGCTACGGCTCTGTGAACCACCCGGTGGACCGGGACCCCGTCTGCGGCTTTTCCGGCGTCATCGGCGACCAGTGCCCCGGCTGCGGCCGCAAGGAGGATGACGTCCCCTTCGAGCGCATCCGCCGCATCACCGGCTACCTGGTGGGCACCCTGGACCGGTTTAACAACGCCAAGCGGGCGGAGGAGCACGACCGGGTCAAGCACAGCGTATAAACAGGAAGGAGAGGCCGGGGCGGGGAATGGTCCCCGCCCCGGCCCTGTTGAGGAGGGAAGTTCCATGCG
>CAYPZF010000017.1:0-11040 GCA_964415275.1 uncultured Oscillospiraceae bacterium
CATTCCGGTGGCCCAGCACAAGGAGGGCGTTATCGAGGCCGGTCAGGCGGTGATGGACCGGCTGCAGCAGACCGGCCTCCGGGTGAAGATGGACGCCTCCGACAACTCCCCGGGCTGGAAGTTCGCCGAGTATGAGATGAAGGGGGTCCCCCTGCGGCTGGAGCTGGGCCCCAAGGACATGGAGAAAAACCAGTGTGTTCTGGTGCGCCGGGACTCCGGCGAAAAATCCTTTGTCTCCCTGGACGGTGTCGAGGGCACCGTGGCCGCCATGCTGGACGCCATCCACGACGGCCTCTACGCCAAGGCCAAAAGGAACCTGGAGGACAACACCTACGCCTGCGCCTCGCTGGAAGAGGTGAAGGAGAAGATGGCGGCCCGGGGCGGCTTTGCCAAGACCATGTGGTGCGGAGACCTGGCCTGTGAGCTGAGGATGAAGGAGGAGGCGGGGGTCACCTCCCGGTGCATCCCGCTGGAGCAGGAGCGTCTGGGCGAGGTGTGCGCCATTTGCGGCGGCCCGGCCAGACACATGGTGTACTGGGGCGTGGCCTACTGATACAGGACAGAGAAAAACGAGGCGCAGGCCATGACCTGCGCCTCGTTCTGTTTTTTACCGTATGGGGTCATAGGACCTTGGATAAAAAGCTCTTTGTCCTCTCTTCCCGGGGGTTGGAGAAGAGGACATCCGGGGTGTTTTCCTCCACGATCCTTCCGCCGTCCATAAAGAGAACCCGGTCCCCTACCTCCCGGGCAAACCCCATCTCATGGGTGACCACCACCATGGTCATGCCCTCCCGGGCCAGGTCCTTCATGACGTCCAGCACCTCTCCCACCATCTCCGGGTCCAGGGCGGAGGTGGGCTCGTCAAAGAGCATGACCTGCGGGTGCATGCTCAGGGCGCGGACAATGGCAATGCGCTGCTTCTGGCCGCCGGAGAGCTGGTTTGGGTAGGAGGCGGCCCGGTCAGCCAGGCCCACCTGCTCCAGCAGCGCCATGGCCGCGGCCTCCGCCTCCGCCTGGGACTGCTTGAGGAGCCTCATGGGCGCCAGGGTCATGTTTTTCAGGGCAGTCATGTGGGGGAACAGATTGAAGTGCTGAAAGACCATCCCCATCTTCTGCCGGTGGAGATTGATGTCGGCCTTTGGGTCGGTGATGTCCACCCCGCCAAAGAGGATGCGTCCGCTGGAGGGGATCTCCAACAGGTTAAGACAGCGCAAAAAGGTAGATTTCCCGGAGCCGGAGGGGCCGATGATGACCACCTTTTCTCCGGGATAGATGTGCTGGTCGATGTTGTCCAGCACCAGGTTGTCGCCAAAGGACTTTGACAGGTGTTTAACGTCGATCACTTTGACGCAGCCTCCTTTCCAGCTTGCCCTGGAGCCAGGAGAAGAGCATCACCAGCACCAGGTAGACGGCGGCTACGCCCAGCAGGGGGAACATCTGCTCGTAGGTACGGGTGGCGATGCCCTGGGCGGCGTAGAGCAACTCCTTGCCGCCGATGGTGCTGATGAGAGAGGTGTCCTTGAGCAGGATGATAAACTCGTTGCCCAGGGAGGGCAGGATGGCCTTAAACGCCTGGGGCACCACGATGAAGCGCATGGTGTCGATGTAGCTCAGGCCCAGGCTGCGCCCGGCCTCCGCCTGGCCGGGGTCCAGAGACATGAGGCCGCCCCGGATAATCTCGGCCACGTAGGCCCCCGAGTTGATGCCCAGGGTGAGAGTGCCGATGAACACGAAGTTGCGGCTGCTGGAGAAGATGACCGAGCTCATGATGAGCAGCTGGACCAGCATGGGGGTGCCCCTGATGACGGTGGTGTAGACCTTGCCGATCAGGTTGAAAAAGCCCAGCACCGGGTTGCGGCGGCCGGGGCGCTGCTGGTCGTGGGCAGTGCGCACGGTGGCCACCAGCACGCCCAGGATCACACCCATGGCCAGAGCCAGGGCAGTGACCAGTAGCGTGGTCCTCACGCCCTCTAAGTACCGTTTCCAGCGGTCGGCCTCCAGAAAGGCCTGATAAAACTTGACGAAGAGGTTCTGCCAGAAGGGGACACCCGCCCCCGACTTCATAAGCGCCGACCAGGTCGCGTAGTAGTAGGCCAGATCCAAAGGGCCTCACCTCTCTTGTCTCTCACGGATGGCAAAAAAAGGGCGGCAGGATGCCGCCCTTTTTCGCGGGAAGTTCAGTTATTCGGCGGGGATATACTTGTCTACGATGGCCTGGACGGTGCCGTCGGCGATGAGCTCGGCCAGAGCGCCGTTGATGGCTTCCAGCAGGGCGGTGTTGCCCTTGGCCATGCCGATGGCGTAATCCTCTACGGCAAACTCAGTGTCCAGAATCTTCAGACCGGGGTTGGCCTCTACAAAGGCCTGGGCGGGGGCGTTGTCGATGACCACGCAGTCCACCTGACCGTTCATCAGGGCCTGCACGGCGGTGATGCCGTTGTCATAGGCGGTCACGGCATCCTCGCCATACCCGCCGTTTTCCGGGGTGTCGGAGCAGTACAGATAGCCGGTGGTGCCCATCTGGGTGCCAATCTGCTTGCCCTCCAGGTCGTCGATGGAGGCGATGTCGGAGTCCTCGGTGACGATGACCACCTGAATGCCGGTGGCGTAGCTGTCGGAGAAGTCCATGACCAGCAGGCGCTCATCGGTGACGGTGACGCCGGCCATGACCATATCACTCTTGCCCTGCTGGGCGGCCTCCAGCGCGGCGGTGAAGCCCATGTCGTCAATCTGAAGCTCCAGGCCCAGCTTTTCGGCGATGGCCTGGGCTACCTCCACGTCGATGCCCTCGAAGCCGCCGGCGTCGTTGGTCATCTCATAGGGGGGGAACTTGGCGTTGGTGGACATGGTGAGCTTGCCCTCGTTGACGGTGGTAAGGGTCCCCTCGGCATCGTCGCTAACGTCGGGGGTCTCAATGAGGACGCCGTTCTCCGCGTTGACATCCGGCAAGTCTTCGACACAGCCCGTCATCAGACCGAGGCACAGGGTCAGAGCAAGACCCAAGACCAGTGCTTTCTTCCAGTTTTTCATTTCATTTCTCTCCTTACATTGGGGGCGGCGCGGCGCCCGGTTGACGTTCTTTCACATTATACACGCTATCCAGAGAAACCGCAAGTCCCTTCCGCCAATATTCAGGTTTTTTATTTTATTTTGAATGTTTACTCTTTTATTATTTGGTTAGAAGTATAAGTATCCACTTCAATTCAATCAAACCCGAGGCCGAAATGTCCCCCCTGCCAGTCCGCGTAAGCGCGCGCCAAAACGGGGTCATACCACTGAATCATGGCAAACGGGATGGTGTCGGCGCCGGGCAAACCGGGCTGAAACGCGGGGGTGCGCACCTGCCATCGGCGGGCAGGCAGGCGCTTTGCCAGGGCGGACAGGCCCCGCAGGGCGGCGCCGTCCGGCAGGAGCAGCTCCCTGACCGCGGCCCGGCCCTCCCCCTCACAGCCCACGGCGGCGCAGCCCGCCGCGCCGTCCAGCAGAATCCGGTAAAGGCCGCCCCCCGAGGTTTCGGCCAGCCAGTGCTGAAAGCCCAGCAGCGCGTCGGAATACACACTGTAGAGCGTACCGGCCAAGCAGGCCTCCCGCAGGGATGCGTACGCCGCCGGCCCCACCGGCTCCGCCGCGTCACCGGGGCGGGAGGGAGGGAGGGCGGACGTGTCTATGCCGCACTGACGGACCCGGAAGAAGTCGGAGAACCCATGCCGGGCAAAGTAGCGGCGGGAGTATTCGTTGGCCGGCACCGTGGTGATACAGGCGCAGCCCCGGGCCTTCAGGGTCTCATGGGCCTTGTCCAGAACCAGGGCGCCCAGACCGCGGCCCCGGTCCTCCGGCCGGGTGCAGAAGGCGTAAAAATACCCGGCCTCAACGGTCCGGCCGTCGGGCAGGCGCAGCGGCACGGACAGAAGAACGGCCATGGCCCGCGTCCGGTCCCCGGCGCCCACGGTGACCACGTCGCCGCTTTCACAGCAGTGGTCATAGAAATAATCCAGCAAGTCGGCTCCGTCCTCAAAGCACCGGGCCCACAGGGCCTTCTGGGCGCCCTCCTCCCCGGGCAGGCCAAGGCGGGCCGCGGGGGCCGCCCCCGTCACCGGGGCACCCGCACAGCGGTGTGCTTCTCGGCCATCAGGTCCGGATAATAGGACTCCTTGGCCTTGCGCAGACCCTCCAGCCCCATGTCGTCCTCCCGGTTGAAGTAGCGCAGCTCGGGGTGGAGCTCCCGCATCCGGCGGGCAAACTCCCGGTTAATCATGGCGTAGGCGCCGGGCAGCTCGGGGTAGGCCTTTTCAAAGTGGACGTCATAGGTGTCCTCGGTGAGGCGGTCGCCGATCGTGAAGGCCACCACCTCGCCGTACACCCGCAGCAGGCCGCCCTCCAGGCCCAGGGCGTTAAAATCCCGCGTGGCCAGATGGAGGGCCTTGTCCTCGTAGATGGGCATAGTGGCCTTGGTGTGCCCCTCCTTGAGCTTGGTGCGCAGGTACCACTCCCTGTCCACCACCAAGCACTCCTCCAGGGAGGCGGGGGTAAGGTCCTCGTACTTCCAGTCCGGAAACTCGGCCTCGAACCGGTTGCAGTGATTCCGCTTGGCGTGGAGCTTTTTACCCCTCAGATCGGCCAGGCGGTCTATCTCATAGAGGTAGTCAAAGCCGTTGCGGTTGGTGGCGAACTCAAATACTCCGGGGAACAGGGCCTCCAGCTCCTCCACGTGGGGGCGGCCCAGGCAGATGAGGCGGAAGGGCTCTCCCCGCTCGGCGGCGTCGGCCTCCAGGGCAGTGATCACCGCCCCCCGGTCCCCCTGGCCCACCGGCCAGAGATAGCCGCTGCCCATCACCTCTATGGCCCGCACAACCAAGAACCCGCCCACACAGGCCAGCCGCTGGGAAAAGGTGTGGTTCCAAATATACATATTGGTGAAGTTAAACTCACTGCCGCGGCCGGTGGCGTGGACGAGCATACGGTCTACCCAGGGTTTATCGGATGGCTTCGGCGCTTGAAAATTGATCATATTGATATTACTCTCCTAATAAAAATGCGCGAAATGTCGCAGGATATACCGAGAAGCCAGGCTCAGCGCAGCTCCGTGTCACAGAAGGCGCAGCAGTCCATGCCGCCGTTCTGGTTGACCAGGGGGGGCAGGTACCGCTCGGTCTGGGTGACGCAGTTGGGGTTGCTGCACACGGGGACCGAGCCGATCTCCACCGGCGTCGGCTTCCGGCGGGGCTGGTTGGCCAAGTCGGTGAGCAGGGCCATGCGGGCAAACATGCCGTAGCGGGCCTGCTCGAAATAGACCGCCCGGGGATCGTCGTCTACGTCGATGGCGATCTCGTCCACCCGGGGCAGCGGATGCATCACCAGCAGACTTTTTTTCGCCCGCTCCAGCTTGGCGCGGGTGAGGATGTACACGCCCTTGTTGCGCTCGTACGCCAGGGGGTCTACAAAGCGCTCCCGCTGGATGCGGGTCATATAGAGCACATCCAGCTGGGGGATGACGGCCTCCAGGCCGGTCACCTCCACATTCCACTGTCCGTTCTCTCTCATCAGCGCCTTCATATAGTCAGGCACGGCCAGTTCCCGGGGGGAGATAAGGAAAAACTTCACATCCTTAAATTTGGCCATGGCCTTGATGAGGGAGTGGACGGTGCGCCCGTTCTTCAGGTCCCCGCACAGACCCACCGAGAGCCCGTCCACCCCGCCCCGCAGGCGGGTGATGGTGGTGAGGTCGGCGGTGGTCTGGGTGGGGTGCATATGGCCGCCGTCACCGGCGTTGATGACGGGCACCTCCGAATACAGGGAGGCGGCCTTGGCCGCGCCCTCCCTGGGGTTGCGCATGACAATGACATCGGCGTAGCCGGAGACCATTTTAATTGTGTCCTTCAGTGTCTCACCCTTGGTGACCGAGGAGGAGCGGGGGTCGGCAAATCCAAACACCGTGCCGCCCACCCGGAGCATGGCGGCCTGGAAGGAAAAGTTGGTCCGGGTGGAGGGCTCGTAAAAGAGATGGGCGGAGACTTTGCCGCGGCAGGCCCCCATATAATTGGCGGGATGGTCCATGATATCGCTGCAGCGGTCGTAGAGCATGTCCCACTCTGCCCGCGTCATGTCGCCAAAGTCTATGAGGTGCCGCATCGCCATCGCTCCGTTCCCCTGTCGTTTTTCTTCTCTTTTCTATCAGGTGTTATTGTATCACAACTTTCCCTCCAGATAAAGAGCCACTTCTGCCAAAGCTATCATATCTTTCTCCGCCTCGAGATACAAAAGTATAGAATTGTTTACAGTTAATTCGTCACTTTAATGTTGAATTCCTTGCTCTTTTGAGGTACAATAACGGCTGTTATTACAATAGGAGTGGTCGTATGCTCAACATTGTGCTGGTGGAGCCGGAGATTCCCATGAACACCGGAAACATCGCGCGCACCTGCGCCGCCACCCGCAGCCGTCTCCACCTGGTGGAGCCCCTGGGGTTCGACATCAGCGACAAGGCGGTGAAGCGGGCGGGCCTGGATTACTGGCACATGGTGGACCTCAGCGTCTATCCTGATTTGGACGGGTTCTTTGCCCGGCACTCAAATCCCGACCTGTGGCTGGCCACTACAAAGGCCCCCAGAGCATATACCCAGGCGGCCTTTGCCGACGAGTGCTTCCTCTTCTTTGGGAAAGAGACGGCCGGGCTGCCCCGCCCCCTGCGCGAACGCTTTCGCGACCGCTGTATCCGCATTCCGATGCGCCCAGACGCGCGCAGCCTCAACCTGGCCAACTCCGTGGCTGTGGTGACCTATGAGGCGCTGCGCCAATTAGGGTTCCCGGCGATGCCCGGCGTAGGAGAAATGGCCTTTTAAGGGGTCTGTCCCCCTTATTGTCAGAAAGGAAGCAGTTTCGTGAATTACAACAAACAGACCATCGACGACATTGAGGTAGGCGGGAAAAGGGTCCTGCTCCGCTGCGACTTTAACGTGCCCCAGAGCAAGGAAACCGGCGCCATCACCGACGACAAGCGCATTGCGGCCGCGCTGCCCACCATCCGGACCCTGCTGGACCGGGGGGCGGCGATCATCGCCTGCTCCCATCTGGGCAAGCCCAAGGGGAGCCGGAAGGAGGCTCTCTCCCTGGCCCCCGTGGCCCGGCGGCTGTCCGAGCTGCTCGGCAAAGAGGTCCTCTTTCCCGGGGACATCACCGGCCCCGACGCCCAGGCCATGGCCGCCGGGCTGCGGCCCGGGCAGATCATGCTGCTGGAAAACCTGCGGTTTGACCCCGGGGAGGAGAAAAACGACCCCGCCTTCGCCAAGGCCCTGGCCGGCCTGGCCCAACTCTATGTCTCCGACGCCTTCGGGACCGTCCACCGCAGCCATGCTTCCACTGTCGGCGTGGCCGCCTATCTCCCCGCCGTCTCCGGCTATCTCATTCAGAAGGAGCTGGAGGTGATGGGCAGGGCGCTCACCAATCCCAAGCGCCCCTTTGTGGCCGTTCTGGGCGGCGCCAAGGTCTCGGATAAAATCGGCGTCATCCGCAACCTCCTGGAGAAGGCCGACGCCCTTCTGATTGGTGGCGGCATGGCCTATACGTTTAAAAAGGCCCAGGGGTTTTCCATCGGCACGTCCCTCTGTGAGGAGGATAAGCTGGACTATGCCAGGGAGATGCTGGCCAAGGCCAGGGAAAAACACGTCACCTTCCTCCTCCCCACCGACAACCTGGCGGCCAAGGAGTTTTCCGCCGACGCGGCCCCCGTGCTGACCGGCGGGGATATCCCGGACGATTTGATGGGCATGGACATCGGGCCCGAGACGGCGGCCGCCTTCACCGAGGCCTTGAGGGGCGCGGGCACCGTGGTCTGGAACGGCCCTATGGGGGTCTTTGAGTTCCCCGCCTTTTCCGGCGGCACCCAGGCCGTGGCCCAGGCCATGGCGGAGTGCGACGGTGTCACCATCGTGGGCGGCGGCGACTCCGCGGCGGCGGTGGAGCAGCTGGGGTACGCGGACCGGATCACCCACATCTCCACCGGCGGCGGCGCCTCCCTGGAGTTTTTGGAGGGGCTGGAGCTGCCCGGCGTCGTGTGCCTACTGGACCGGTAGACACGTATGTTACAGGCGGGGCTTTCGGGGGCCACGCCGGCACTCCCCGGTCACCCGTCCTCCCCCTCCCAAGAGACAGAACAGCGCGGGCCCTGTGCTCCGCCATGCGAAAGGATTGATTGCTTTGAACCGTCGCTATCGAAAGACCATCATCGCCGGAAACTGGAAGATGAACAAGACCCTGTCCGAGACCAAAGCCTATGCCGAGCAGCTGCGCCCCCTCCTGCCCCGCGGCAAGTGGTGCAGCATTGTCCTCTGCGTCCCCTATGTCAACATTCCCGCCGCCCTGCGGCTTTTTAAGGACAGCCGGGTGGCCATCGGCGCGGAAAACTGCCACTATGAGAGCAGCGGCGCTTACACCGGTGAGGTCTCTCCCGAGATGCTCCGGGAGCTGGGCGTGAAGCATGTCATCATCGGGCACAGCGAGCGGCGCCAGTACTACAATGAGACCGACTTCACCGTGAATAAAAAGCTCCACGCCGCCCTGGACGTGGGGCTCTCCCCTATCCTCTGTGTGGGCGAAAGCCTGGAGCAGCGGGACCTGGGCGTCACCATGGATTTCATCACCTATCAGGTCAAATGCGCCCTGGCCGGCGTCAACGCCACGCAGATGCGCCAGGTGGTCATCGCCTACGAGCCCATCTGGGCCATTGGCACCGGCCGCACCGCCACGGCGGAGCAGGCGGGTGAGGTGTGCGAGGGCATCCGCACCGTGGTGCGCAAGCTCTACGGCGCCAGGGTGGCCCGCTCTGTCACCATTCAGTACGGCGGCTCCATGAATGCCCAGAACGCCCGTGAGCTGCTGGCCATGCCCGATGTGGACGGCGGTCTCATCGGGGGCGCGTCCCTGAGGCCGGAGGAGTTCGTGGAAATCATCAACGCCGCGAACCAGGACTGAGGCGGCCATGAAAACGCCTACAACCCTTATGATTTTGGATGGCTTCGGCCTGGGCCCCGGCGGCCCGGGCAACGCCATCCAAAATGCCCGCACCCCCCATTTGGACCGGCTTTTTTCCACGTCCCCGGGCTGCCGGCTCTCCGCCTCCGGCCCGGATGTGGGGCTGCCTGCCGGGCAAATCGGCAACAGCGAGGTAGGGCATACCAACATCGGCGCGGGGCGGGTGGTCTTTCAGGACCTGCCCCGGATTTCGCGCGCCATTGAGGACGGCTCGTTTTTTGAGAATCCGGCCTATCGGGGCGCCATGGACGCCTGCAAGGAGGCGGGCACCGCCCTCCACCTGATGGGCCTGCTGTCCGACGGCGGGGTCCACAGCCACGTCACCCACCTCTACGCGCTGATGCGCATGGCGAAGGCATGGGGCCTGACCGACGTCCGCCTCCACCTCTTTTTGGACGGCCGGGACATCTCCCCCACCTCCGGCCTGGGTTTTGTGGCTGACTGTGTGGCCCAGTGCGAGGCCCTGGGAATCGGCCGGGTGGTGACTGTGATGGGCAGGTACTACGCCATGGACCGGGACAAGCGGTGGGACCGCCTCCAGCGGGCCTACGACGCGCTGGTCTGCGGCGAGGGCGCCTTCGACCCCGACCCTGTCCACGCGGTGCGGGCCTCCTACGACAGGCACGTCACCGATGAGTTCGTGGAGCCGGTGATCTGTCTGCGGGACGCCCTGGTGGACCCCGGCGACGGGATTATATTTTTTAACTTCCGGCCCGACCGGGCCCGGGAGCTCACCCGCGCCCTGGTGGACCCCGACTTCGCCGAGATTACCCGCAAACGGGGCTTTTTCCCCGTCACCTTTGTCTGCACCACGGTGTACGACGTCTCCATGCCCAATGTGGCGGTGGCGTTTCCCCAGCAGCCCCTCTCCAACATCCTCGGCGCGTACCTCAGCCGCCTGGGACTGACCCAGCTGCGGATCGCGGAGACCGAGAAGTACGCCCACGTCACCTTTTTCTTTAACGGCGGCCGGGAGGAGCCCTTTCCCGGCGAGGACCGGGTGCTGATCCCCTCCCCCCAGGTGCCCACTTACGATTTGAAGCCGGACATGAGCGCTCCAGAGGTCACAGACGCGGCGGTGGAGCGCATTGAGAGCGGTGCCTACGACGTCATCGTCCTCAACCTCGCCAACTGTGACATGGTGGGCCACACCGGTGTCTACGAGGCCGCCCGCCTGGCGGTAGAGACGGTGGACGAGTGCGTGGGGCGCGTGGTGGAGGCCACCTCCAAAATGGGCGGCGTCTCCATCATCACCGCCGACCACGGCAACGCGGAGCGCATGCTGGAGGACGACGGGGCCTCCCCCGTAACCGCCCACACCACCAACCCCGTCCCCTTTTACATTGTGGGCGCCAATGTGAACCTGCGCGACGGCCGGCTGGCCGACATCGCCCCCACCATACTGGACCTCATGGGTCTGGAGAAGCCCGCGGAAATGGATGGGGAGACGCTGATTGTCACCTGAAAATTTTTGATAAAGGAGCCGCAAATCATGAAGAGTATCATTGAGATCGTGGACGTTTTGGGCCGGGAGATTCTGGATTCCCGCGGTAACCCCACCGTGGAGGTGGAGGTCTGTCTGGACGACGGCACGGTGGGCCGGGCGGCGGTGCCCTCGGGCGCGTCTACCGGTCTCTTTGAGGCCTGTGAGCTGCGGGACGGCGACAAGGACCGCTACCTGGGCAAAGGGGTCTCCAAAGCGGTGGAGCACATCAATACGGAGATTGCCGACGCGCTGATTGGCATCAACGTGCTGGACCAGACGGAGATCGACAAGCTCCTCATTGAGCTGGACGGCACCCCCAACAAGAGCCGGTTGGGCGCCAACGCCATCCTCGGCGTCTCCATGGCCTGCGCCAACGCCGCCGCCGGGAGCCTAGGCGTTCCCCTCTACGGCTATATCGGCGGCATGAACGCCAAAACCCTGCCTGTGCCCATGATGAATATCCTCAACGGCGGGGCCCACGCCTCCAACAACGTGGACATCCAGGAGTTTATGGTCATGCCCGTGGG
>CAYPZF010000018.1:0-11009 GCA_964415275.1 uncultured Oscillospiraceae bacterium
CCCGGCGACGCGCCCATGGCGGAGTTTATGCTCTGCGAGGGGGACGCCGTGGAGGCCGCCTTCGCATATTGCAACCTGCACGGACTTTGGAAAGCCGAGGGCTAACCCCTTACATAAAGAGCGCCCCCATCGGGTTCTGACCGATGGGGGCGCTTTTTGACGCTCCGGGGGGGAAATCGGGGGAGGGAATCAGGTCGGGGACCGCCCGTCCGCGGACCACCGCCAGTCCCGGACCTCGGGCATGTCCAGCCCGTACCTGCCGATATACTGCTTATGGGCCACCAGGCTATCGTTCATCTTCTGAATCAGATAGGCGCCCCGGTTCCCCAGCTGGGGCAGGCGGATGACCACGTCCTTTACCAGGTGGAACCGGTCAATCTCGTTCTGCACCCGCATATCAAAGGGGGTGGTGATGGTGCCCTCCTCCCGGTACCCGCAGACATGGAGGTTGCGGTTGTGCCGGTGATAGGTGAGCTCGTGAACGAGGGTGGGATAGCCGTGGAAGGCAAAGATGATGGGCTTATCCCGGGTGAAGAGGGCGTCGTACTCTACGTCGCTCAGGCCGTGGGGGTGCCGGCTGCTGGGCTCCAGCTTCATGAGGTCCACCACGTTGATGACCCGGATCTTGATCTCGGGCAGGTGGGCGCGCAGAATGCTCACCGCCGCCAGGGTCTCCAGGGTGGGGGTGTCCCCGCAGCAGGCCATGACCACATCGGGCTCGGCGCCCCGGTCGCTGCTGGCCCAGCCCCAGATGCCGATGCCCTGGGTGCAGTGCTTCACCGCCGCCTCCATGGTGAGCCACTGGGGACGGGGGTGCTTGGAGGCCACCATGACGTTCACGTAATTTTTGCTGCGGATACAGTGGTCAAAGACCGAGAGCAGACAGTTGGCGTCGGGGGGCAGGTAGAGACGCACCACGTCGGCCTTCTTGTTGGCCACATGGTCCAGAAAGCCGGGGTCCTGGTGGGTAAATCCGTTGTGGTCCTGCTGCCACACATGGGAGGAGAGCACAAAGTTGAGGGAGGCGATCTCCTGCCGCCAGGTGAGCTGATTGCACACCTTGAGCCACTTGGCGTGCTGGGCGGCCATGCTGTCCACAATGCGGATGAACGCCTCGTAGCTGGCGAAGAAGCCGTGGCGGCCGGTGAGCAGATACCCCTCCAGCCAGCCTTCGCACAGGTGCTCGGAGAGCATGGCGTCCATAATCCGGCCGTCCGCGGCCAGGAACTCGTCGCTGTCCAGCCGCTGCGCGTTCCAGCTGCGGCTGGTGACCTCAAAGGCGCGGCCCAATCGGTTGGACAGGGTCTCGTCCGGGCCAAAGACCCGGAAGTTGCGGTTTTCCTCGTTGAGCTTAAAGATGTCCCGGACAAAGCCGCCCAACTCAATCATGTCCTGCCCCTCCACCGCCCCGGGGGCGGGGACGTCCACGGCGTACTCCCGGAAGTCAGGCAGGCGCAGGTCGCGCAGCAGCAGGCCGCCGTTGGCGTGGGGGTTGGCGCCCATGCGGCACGGCCCCGTGGGGGCCAGGGCCTGGAGCTCCGGAATCAGGCGGCCGTGCGCGTCAAAGAGCTCTTCAGGCCGGTAGCTGCGCAGCCAGGCCTCCAGCTGGGCCAGATGCTCCGGCCGCTCCATGCTGATGGGGATCTGATGGGCCCGGAAGCTGCCCTCCACCCGCGCTCCGTCCACCTCCTCGGGGCCGGTCCAGCCCTTGGGCGTGCGCAGAACAATCATGGGCCAGGCGGGACGGGCGGCGTCCCCCGTGTCCCGGGCGCGGGCCTGAGCGGCGTGGATTTCCCCTATGACCGTGTCCATGGTCTCGGCCATCTCGCGGTGCATCTCCATGGGGTCGCTGCCCTCCACGAAATGGGGCCGCCAGCCGCAGCCCTCGAAGAAGCGCTGGACCTCGTCACGGTGCATCCGGGCAAAGATGGTGGGATTGCTGATTTTGTAGCCGTTGAGGTGTAGGATGGGCAGCACCGCCCCGTCGATGATGGGGTTTAAAAACTTGTTCGAGTGCCAGGAGGCGGCCAGAGGGCCGGTCTCGGCCTCGCCGTCCCCCACGATACAGGCCGCGATGAGCTCCGGGTTGTCGAACACGGCCCCAAAGGCGTGGGCGATGGAATAGCCCAGCTCTCCACCCTCGTTGATGGAGCCGGGGAGCTCGGGCGCCACATGGCTGGAGATGCCGCCGGGGAAGGAGAACTGCTTGAAGAGCTGTCTCATGCCGGCCTCGTCCCGGCTCACGTTGGGGTAGACCTCGCTATAGGTGCCCTCCAGGTAGGTGTTGGCCACGAAGAAGTTCCCGCCGTGGCCCGGGCCGGAGAGGAGAATCATATCCTGGTCGTACCGCTTGATGATTCGGTTGAGGTGGACATAGACAAAGTTTTGGCCGGGCACGGTGCCCCAGTGCCCCACCAGCTTGGGCTTGATCTGGTCTTCCGTGAGGGGCTTTCTCAGCAGGGGATTGTCCAGCAGGTAAAGCTGCCCCACCGACAGGTAGTTGGCCGCCCGCCAATAGGCGTCCAGCCGGTTCAGCTCCGCCTCGGTCAGCGGACCGCGCCCTGTACAGTCAAGCATGGGCTCATACTCCTTTCCTTCGGTACCCTCCGCGCGGCGGCTGCGGACGGGCCGGGGGCCCGCCGCTACCCCTTATACTTCTGGCTCTCGGCCACCGCCAGCGCGTCGCACCGGTTGTTGTAGGGGTTTTCGGCGTGTCCCCTCACCCAGTGGAGGCTCACCCTGTGCTTGTCGCACAGGTCCAGCAGACGGGCCCACAGGTCCGCGTTCAGGGCGGGCTTTTTATCCGGCTTCACCCAGCCCCGGGCCCTCCAGCCCCGGGCCCAGCCCTTCTCCAGCCCGTCAATGACGTACTTGGAGTCGGACCAGAGCTCCACAGCGCAGGGCTCTGTCAGCGCCTCCAGCGCGGCGATGACCCCGGTGAGCTCCATGCGGTTGTTGGTGGTCTGCGGCGCGCCGCCCGAGAGCTCCTTCTTATGCGCGCCAAACATCAAAAGGGCGCCCCACCCGCCGGGGCCGGGATTGCCGCTGCACGCGCCGTCGGTATAGATGGTAACCGTCTTCATACACGCCCTCCTATCTTGTGATTTTTTCCGTAAAACATGCCCTCTGAGGTAAGATTTTCTGAAGTGGGGCGCCCTCCCGCGGGAGGGCGCCCCACTTTTGGGCCTCAGAGCTCTTTTAAGATGTCCTTCCGCTTTTCCTCATACTCCTCCTGGGTGATGAGCCGCTGGTCGTAGAGGGTACGCAGCTGCTTCAGCCGGTCGGCGGGGTCCTCCTCCTCGGGGGCGGCGCCGTGCTCCATCGGCCACGGGTCGGCGGTCGGGTCGTCCTCAATGCGGAACTCCCCGCCGACGTAGCTTTTTCCGAAGAGCGCGTAGAGGTTTCCGCAGGTGATGCCCGCCGCGAACAGGGTCCAGACCGCGCCGAAGACCCCGAAGACGGGGATTACGACAAAGATCCCAATCAGGACAAAGACGCCGCTCGCGACGCTGCCGATGATGGCCTGGGTCTTGCCGGGCCGGTAGGTAATCCGCTTGCTTCTTCTGTTGCGCATCAGCTGATTCCTCCTTCGCCGGGTGCCGTGGGCTCCTCCTCCTGCTCCTGCTCGGTGCGGGCCAGGGCGATGACCCGGACCCCCTCCTGAAGCCGCATGAGGATGACGCCCCGGGCGGTGCGGCTGTAGAGATTCACGTCGGCGGCGGCCATCCGGATGATGACCCCGTCGTCGGAGATGAGCAGAATGTCGTCGGTTTCGTCGACCACCTTGACCCCGACTATTTTTCCGGTCTTTTCTGTGACGTGATACCCCTTGAGGCCGTAGCCGCCCCGATGCTGGGGCACGCCGCCCCCCCGGATATACTCACTCATCTCGGTGCGCTTGCCGTAGCCGTGCTCGGTCACCATGAGCACCTGGTGGTCGTATTTGGCCCGGGCGGCGCCCACCACATAGTCGCCTTTCCTCAGATGGATGCCGCGGACGCCGTAGGCGTCACGGCCCATACAGCGCACCTCCTGCTCCTCAAAGCAGATGGTCATGCCCTCCCGGGTGGCGATGAGAATCGCCTGATGGCCGTCGGTCTCCCGCACGGCGATCAGCTCGTCCCCCTCCTCCAGCTTGATGCAGCGGATGCCCGCCTTTCGGGCGGTGTTGATGGCGGAGAGCCGAATCCGCTTCACCGTGCCGTTTCGTGTAACCATCACCAGATACCGGTCGTCGGCAAATGCCTGCACCCGAATCATGGCGGTGATCTTCTCCTCCTGCTCCACAGGCAGGATATTGACAATGTTGGTCCCCTTGGCGGTGCGGCCCGCCTCCGGGATCTGGTACCCCTTCCGCCGGTGGACCCGGCCGTGGCTGGTGAAGAAGAGGATATAGTCGTGGGTGGAGGCGGTGAAGATGGTGTCCACACAGTCCTCTTCCCGGAGGGTCTGGGCGGTGACCCCCCTGCCACCCCGGCGCTGGGCCCGGTATGTGCTGGCCGGCAGTCGTTTGATGTACCCGGCGGCCGTCAGGGTAAAGACACAGGTCTCCTCGTCGATGAGGTCCTCAATGTCCAGGTCGTCCTCGGCAAAGCCGATCTCAGTCTTGCGGCCGTCGCCGTATTTGTCCCGGATTTCAATGAGCTCCTCCTTCAGCACCTGCTTGAGCATCTCCTCCGAGGCTAGGAGCCGGTTGTAGTAGGCGATCTTCTCCTCCAGGTCGGCGTATTCCGCCTCCAGCTTCTCCTTCTCGAGGCCCTGCAGGCGCTTGAGCTGCATGTCCAGGATGGCCTGGGTCTGGACTTCATCCAGATCAAAGCGCTCCATGAGGCGCTCCTTGGCGTCGTCATAGGACGTGCGGATGATGCGGATAACCTCGTCGATGTTCTCCCCCGCCACCAGCAGACCCTTCAGCAGGTGGGCGCGCTCCCGGGCCTTTTTCAGGTCGTATTGGGTGCGGCGGGTGATGACCTGCTTCTGGAAGGCGATGTACTCGTCCAGAATCTGCCGCAGGGAGAGGATGCGGGGCTGGGTCTGGTTGTTCACCAGGGCCAGCATCACCACGGCAAAGGTGGTCTGCATCTGGGTGGAGGCAAACAGGCGGTTGAGCACAACCTGAGGGTTGGCGTCCTTCTTGATTTCGATGACAACGCGCATACCGGTCCGGTCCGACTCGTCCCGCAGGCCGGAGATGCCCTCAATGCGCTTATCGCGGACCTGGTTGGCGATGTTTTCCACCAGCCGGGCCTTGTTGACCTGGTAGGGCAGCTCGTTGACGATGATCCGCGTCCGGCCCTGGCCGAACTCCTCCATCTCGGTCCGGGCCCTGACCCGGATGTGGCCGCGGCCGGTGGCGTAGGCGGCCCGGATGCCGGCCCGGCCCATGATGATACCCTTTGTGGGAAAATCAGGGCCCTTGACGTGCTCCATCAAATCGTCCAGACCGGCCTCCGGGTCCTCCAGAACGCAGATGGCGGCGTTGATGACCTCCCCCAGGTTGTGGGGAGGGATGTTGGTGGTCATGCCCACGGCGATGCCCGAGGACCCGTTCACCAGCAGGTTAGGGAACCGGCTGGGGATGACCACCGGCTCCTTGCGCTCCTCGTCAAAGCTGGCGCTCCAGTCCACCGTGTCCTTGTCGATGTCCCGGAGCATCTCGCTGGAGATCTTGGCCATGCGGGCTTCCGTATACCGGTAGGCGGCGGCGGGGTCCCCGTCGATGGAGCCGAAGTTGCCCCTGCCCTCCACCAGAGGGTAGCGCATGGAGAAGTCCTGAGCCAGCCGGACCATGGCGTCGTAGACCGATTGGTCGCCGTGGGGGTGGTACTTTTTCAGCACGTCACCCACGGTGGCCACAGATTTTGAAAATTTATTGCTGGAGGTCAGGCCCGCCTCATACATGGTGTAGAGGATGCGCCGGTGGACCGGCTTGAGGCCGTCCCGCACATCGGGCAGCGCCCGGCCCACAATGACCGACATCGCGTAGTCAATGTAGGCTGTCTCCATTTCCCGCTCCAGATTGACCGTTATAATCGTTTGGTCGGGAAAGGAGATGTCCCTCGTCTCCCGCTCATTGTTCTTTGCCATTCGTTTCTTACTCCTTCACTGAACGGACACCGCCGCGGCTTCCCGTCAGATGTCCAGATTCACCACCCGCTTGGCGTTCTCTTCAATATAGACCCGCCGCGGCTCCACCTTTTCGCCCATGAGGATGGTGAAAATCTCGTCGGCCTTGACGGCGTCCCCCATGGTGATGCGTCTTAATATGCGGTAATCCGGGTCCATGGTGGTCTCCCACAGCTCCTGGAAGTTCATCTCGCCCAGGCCCTTGTTCCGGGAGATGTCCACCTTGCCCTTGCCCTCGGGGCCCCGCAGCTCGGCGGAAATCCTGTCCCGGTCCCTCTCGTCGTAGGCGTACCGCACCGTCTTGCCCCGCTCCAGCTTAAAGAGGGGGGGCTGGGCGGCGTAGACATAGCCGCCCTCAATCAGGGGGCGCATGAACCGGAAAAAGAAGGTGAGCAGCAGCGTGCGGATGTGAGAGCCGTCCACGTCGGCGTCCGCCATGATAATCACCTTGTGATAGCGGAGCTTGCTCTGGTCAAAGTCGTCCCCGATGCCGGCGCCCAGGGCGGTAATGACCGGCATCAGCTTGTCGTTGCCGTATACCCGGTCGGCCCTGGCCTTTTCAACGTTGAGCATCTTGCCCCACAGGGGCAGAATGGCCTGAAACCTAGAGTCCCGGCCCTGCTTGGCGGAGCCGCCGGCCGAGTCGCCCTCGACAATGTAGAGCTCCGTCAGGGCGGGGTCCCGCTCGTTGCAGTCGGCCAGCTTACCGGGCAGCGTGGCGCCCTCCAGCGCGTTTTTCCGGCGGATGTTTTCCCGGGCCCTGCGGGCGGCCTCCCGGGCGCGGCTGGCGGTGACGGCCTTTTCCAGGATGGCCCTCCCCACAGCCGGATTTTCCTCCAGGAAGATCTCCAGCTTTTCCGAGACCACATTGTCCATCAGCGTTCTGATCTCGGAGTTGCCCAGCTTGGCCTTGGTCTGGCCCTCAAACTGGGCGTCCATCAGCTTCACCGATATGACCGCGGTAAGGCCCTCGCGGCAGTCCTCGCCGGAGACCTTTTCATCGTTTTTCAACAGCCCCGCCTTTTGGCCGTAAGCGTTCAGCACCCTGGTAAGGGCGGCCTTAAAGCCGGTCTCGTGCATACCTCCCTCGGGGGTGTGGATGTTGTTGGCAAAGGAGAGGATGATCTCATTGTAGCTGTCGTTATACTGGAGCGCGATTTCCGCCATGGAGGTGTCCCGCTCCCCGGTCATGTAGATGATCGATTGGTGGAGACAGGTCTTGTTGCGGTTGATATAGGAGACAAATTCCCGGATGCCGCCCTCGTAGTACATCTCGTCGGTCTGCTCCTGGCCGGGCCGCTCGTCGATGGTGCGGATGCGCAGGCCGGCGTTCAGGAACGCCTGCTCCCGCATCCGGGTGTGAAGGGTGTCGTAGCTGAACGCCGTCTCCTCAAAGATCTCGGGGTCGGGCTTAAAGGTGACGGTGGTGCCCTGCGTGTCGGTCTTCCCCACTACGGTGAGGGGTTGGGTGACGTCGCCGCGGGAAAACTTCATCTCATAGATGGTTCCTTCCTTGCAGACCTGGACCTCCATCCACTCGGACAGGGCGTTCACCACAGAGGCGCCCACGCCATGGAGGCCGCCCGAGACCTTATAGCCGCCGCCGCCGAATTTGCCGCCGGCGTGGAGGATGGTGAATACCACCTCCAGAGCGGACTTCCCGGTCTGCTGCTGGAGGTCTACGGGGATGCCGCGGCCGTCGTCCGTCACGGTGATGACATCCCCCGGCCGGATGATGACCGAGATGTTATCGCAGCAGCCGGCCAGCGCCTCGTCTATGGCGTTGTCTACAATCTCGTAGACCAGATGGTGCAGGCCGGACGAGGAGGTGGAGCCGATGTACATGCCGGGGCGCTTGCGGACGGCCTCCAGGCCCTCCAGAACCTGGATTTCCGACGCGCCGTACTCGTGGTCCACCGAGATATGGTTGTGTTCATGCTCAGACATATAAAATCCTCCGGTTTTATCGGTTCGGTGACAGAGGCCTGACATCAGGCCCCTTCCCTGTTTCATTCAAAGCTGTTGTTTTCCGCCCGGCCCCGCAGGGTGGCGGAGGAGAGCTGGGAGAGATAGACCGTGGAGCGGTCTTTCCGCGCGCCGCGCAGCACGAACGACTTGGGCAGCTCCTCTGAAATGCTCACCACCCGGCCCTCCCGCTCCGCCTGGCTTAAAAAAGACCGTGTGACCTGCACGGCGGAGGCGGTGTCCAGGTCGAACACGCCGATGACCTCATCGAAGGGCACCACCACCGACTGACCAAGATGCAAATACACCTCTGTTGCTCCTCCCAGATTTATTTTACCAGCGCGCCACCGTGGATGCGGAACGTGGCGGCGCCGCCGAGGCCTTCCAGCCGGTCATTTTCACAGCAGGTGATAAAAACCTGGCCGCCCTTGATGCGCTGCAGGACAAATTCCTGGCGGCGGGCGTCCAGCTCGGACAGCACGTCGTCCAGCAGGAGGACGGGGTACTCCTGCAAATCCTGAAAGAAAATCTCCCGGGCGCCCAGCTTGAGGGAGAGGGCCGCGGTCCGGGTCTGCCCCTGGGAGGCAAACTGCCGGGCGCTCTGCCCGTCCAGCTCCACCACCAGGTCGTCCTTATGGGGGCCGGAGAGGCAGAGACGAGACTCCAGCTCCGCCTGCCGCACACTTTCCTGGTGGTCCAAGATCTGGTTGAAGAGATCCTTCAGCGAGGCCTCCGGGTCGGTGATTGTGCTCACCGTCTCGTAGCCCAGGGAGAGCTTCTCCT
This sequence comes from uncultured Oscillospiraceae bacterium, assembly GCA_964415275.1. Lineage (GTDB taxonomy): Bacteria > Bacillota > Clostridia > Oscillospirales > Oscillospiraceae > JAEWRY01. The sequence continues at coordinate 8,875 of CAYPZF010000018.1, forward strand.
GCCCCCCCGAGAAGTCCTGGTGAATGGAGGAGGCGTACTCACTCAGCCGCTTGATAAACAGGGCGCGGTAGTGGATCATCACGCCGCCGGCCTGGGCCATGCGGAAGTTGAATTCGTTCAGCGCGTACTTGAGGGCGGGCTTTTTGTCCGCGTCCCGCAGGATGCGGAGCTTATGCTCGTAGAGACGCTTATACTCCGCCAGGGCAGCCGCGTATTTGGGGCGCAGCTGACAAAGGCAGTCGTCCAGAAACCGGCGGCGGGCAGCCGCGCCCTCCTGGATGAGGGAGAGGTCCTCCGGGCAGAAGAGCACCGTGGTCAGCACGCCGGAGAGATCGGCGGCGGACTTCAGCTTGACGCCGTTGACGGAGAGCTTGCGCCCGGCGCCCCGGTTGAGGGTGGCCTCTATGGTAAAATCCCGCTGCCTGGCGTTGACCCTGGATTTGATAAAGGCGCTGTTGATGTCGAACATAATGAGCTCTTTGTCAAACCGAGCCCGGTGGGAGCGGGCCGCGGAGAGATAGGCGATGGCCTCCAGCAAATTGGTCTTTCCCTGGGCGTTCTCCCCGTAGATGACGTTGACGCCCGGCTCAAACTTGGCCTCCAGGTGGGTGTAATTCCGAAAATAATCCAACTCTATTGTTTTGACGTTCATACAATGCTCACTTCCGTTTCCCCCAGGACCACAACATCCCCCGGGCGTAATTTTTTTCCGCGCTGGAGGCAAACGGCGCCGTTGACCGTCACATTACCGTCTTGAATCAGCACTTTGGCCTCGCCGCCGGTCTCTGTGAGGCCGGCAAATTTAAGCAGAGCTTCCAGCTTGATGTACTCCGTGGTGATGGAAATATTCTCTCGTGTCATGGTTCACTCCCCGGCCTTCAGGCGGACAGGCAACACCATATAGAGAAAGTCCTCCTCCCCCTCGACGGGGAGAATGACGCAGGGGGAGACGCTGGTGGAGAGCTCCAGCCGTACCCGGTCCGCGGGGGCCGCCTTGAGGGCGTCCATCAGATAGCGGTTGTTAAAGCCGATCTCCAGCCCCTTCCCGTCCCCTGTGATGGGGCACTGGTCGGCGGCGTCCCCGATGGCGGTGCGGGTGCTGATGCGGAGGAGATTGTCCTCGAACACACAGCGCAGCGGGCTCTTCAGCTTGTCGCTGATGATCAGGGAGACCCGGTCAATCGAGGAGAGCAGGGCGCGGGCATCCCCCTCCACCTGAATGGTGCTGTTGCGGGGGATGGCCTGCCGCCAGGCCAAAAATTCTCCCTCCAGGCGGCGGGAGACCAGTATGGTATCCCCCACCCGGAACATCACATGGCGGTCACCCTGCCGGACCTCCACCGGGTCATCGGTGTCACCGCAGATTTTCTCCACCTCACTCAGCGCCACGCCCGGCACCACAAAGGAGAACAGCTCTCCGCCCTCGCGGGGGGTGAGAAGGGGGGCCCGGCGCAGAGCCAGACGGAACCCGTCCACAGCCACCACAGTGAGCTCCTTCTCCCCCACCTCAAACAGCGCCCCGGTATGGACAGGCCTGCTTTCGTTGTCGCTCACGGCAAAGAGGGTCTGGGAGAGCGTGCTTCTCATGTCCCGCTGGGCCAGGGCGAGGGATTGCTGGTACTCCACGGCGGGCAGGGCGGGAAAATCCTCCGCGTCGGTGCCCAGGATGTTAAACTCACTGAGTCCGCACCTGATGTTTACAGTATACCCGCTGGAGGAAAAAACTACCATATCATCGGGGAGCTTGCGGACAATCTCCCCAAAAAGGCGGGCGGATAGTACCAGACTGCCCCCTTGGCTGATTTGGGCGGGCACGACGGTGCGGATCCCCGTCTCCAGATTGTATCCGGTAAGCCGCAAATCGGAGCCGGCCTCCAGCAAAATGCCCTCCAGAGCCGGAATGGAGCTTTTGGGAGAGACCGCCCGGGCGGCGGTGGAAATGGCGGCCTGCAGCAGGGCCTTCTCGCAACTGAATTTCATGGTGTGATTCCTTCTCTCTTTTTTCTCTCTCCAGGGAGAGGAGAGGATAATAAGCCGTAGCAGAAGTACGTAGGCAAAATAATTGTGGAAAGAGCTGTGAACCCGTTTCGGGTCAATGGATTTGGCGTCCACACCGTGTGGGGAAAGATATTTGG
>CAYPZF010000019.1:0-10948 GCA_964415275.1 uncultured Oscillospiraceae bacterium
GAAGTGTCCGGGTATGACCGCGAGAGCTATGCCGACACCGGCAGTCAGCTGGCCACCTACTCCTTCCGCAACGTCCTGAAGCAGGACAGCACCCACACCGTTTCCGGCAGCAAGGTGTGGAGCGGCATCGTCACTGAGGGCGTGACCACCACCGCCGAAGTGGAGGGCACCTGGGTCGAGCTCTACCAGGCCGGCCAGCCCACCGGAAACAGGCAGTATATCACCGCCCCCATGGCCGACATGGATGCCCTCTCCAACTGGTACGCCACCCCCTGGACCTTCACGTTCACAGGCCTGGATAAATACGACGCCAACCGGGATGAGATTGTGTACACCGTCCGCGAGGTCTACCAGAACGCCGACGAATCCTGGGCCGCGGTACCCGCTGAGAACGGCACCATCGTCTTTGGTGAGGACAGCTACGCCGTCACCTACGACGACGAGACCTGTACCATCACCAACACCTATCAGGTGCCCCAGCTGTACCACTACGAGATCATCCGCAACTACACTGTGCATCTCCCCAACGGGGACACCGCCACCTATCAGGAGACCACCGGACGCCGGAGCCAGGGCGAGAAGGGCACCGTCGGCCCCACTACTGAGGAGTTGGCCGGCTACCTCATCCACGCCCACAACAGCAAGGACTATACCTTCACCTTTATCGCCGAGGATGGGGAGGGCAATCAGATTCCCACCTACGTGACCCTCAGCGAACCCAACCACCTCTACACCATTACCCTGAACTACGAGCTGTACCTCTACCAGCTGGACGTCAAGTATGTCTTTACCGACGGCAAGAAGCCTACCACTGGATTTGAGGACTACACCGATGCCAACTTCTACGCCGAGGGAGAGGCGTACACCACCTCTTCCATCCCGGCTCCCAGCGGGTACAACCTGACCATCCCCGAGGATGCCAGCGGCACCATGTCCGCCGCCAACAAGACCGTGACCTACACCTATGCGCCGAGGGGCGGCGGTGGCGGCGGCGACGGCCCCTACTATAACACCGTGACCGTCCACTACCTGGAGCAGGGCACCCGCAAGGTGTTGTCCGCGGCTTACTCGGAGCGCAAGACCTCCGGCTCCGCCTATGATGTGTCCTCCAAGGACGCCATCGACATCAGCGGCTACGCCTACGTGGAGACCACCGGCGACGCGCTCTCCGGAATCCTGAACAACAACAAGGTCATAACCGTCTGGTATGTGGCGGAAGAGGAAATCCCCGAAGAGGAAGTCCCTCTGGACCCCGAGCCGCCTGTGGACCCCGAGCAGCCCGGCGAAGAGGAGGAGGAGATAGAGATCATCGACGAGGAGACCCCCCTGGGCAACCTGCCCCAGACCGGCACCATGGCCGCGCCCGTAGACGTAACCCGCACCCTGGGCCTGATTGCCCTGGCCTTCTCTATGGCGGCCGCCGGCCTCATCATCGTCTTCAGCCGCAAGAAGGAAGAAAACGAAACCTAAGCGCTCCCCCTCCCGCAGACATGGCAAAAAACCGCCCCCCGGCCTCAGGGCCGGGGGGCGGTTTTCTGCCCCGTGCTTGCCTTTTTCCGCACAATACGCTATACTTTTCACAAAACAGAGAGGAGGCACTCCTTTGGCAAATAAGAGCCCCTATACCCTGCGGCAGCCGGAGCTGCTCCATTTCCCCGACAGGGAGGGGCGTATCTGGCAGGGCTGCAGCCGCACCTGGCTGTCCAGTGAGGACCGGAGAAAAACAGGAAGTGCCACCGCCGTCGCCGCCGCCCAGCTGGCCTATCTGTCCACAACCCAGATGGCCCTCTCCCCGCTCTACCCCCACACACGGCGGAGCGCGGAAGCGCTGGCCGCGTATATGGAGACACTGTCGCTCCACTTTCCCGCCGACCGCGGCGGGCTGACCTCGCCCCACACCTTTATCACAGGCATCCGGGCCTTCGCCGCCCAGCGGGGCCGCATCCTCCACACCCGTGAGCTGGACGTGCCCCGGTTTCGGATTGCCCGGCCCTCCTTCTCCCAGTGCGCCGCCTTTTTGCGCACGGGCCTCTCGGCCAACTGCCCCATTGCCTTTCTCAGCCTCTCCCGGGGCAGGACCCTCCACCTGGAAAACCGGGAGTGGGTGCTGATCACCGCGCTGGAGGAGCAGACCGCCGGCCGGTTCCTCTGTACCGTCCTGAAGGACGGCCGGGCGCGCGCTGTCGACCTCCAGCTCTGGTACCAGACCACCCGCGCGGGCGGGATGATGGTCTACTTCCTTAGGGACGACGCCAAATGAAGGGATGCTTCTGTTACATCCTCCTCATGAGCGCGCTGTCCTTCCTCCTCATGGGCTGGGACAAGCGCCGGGCCCGGAGGGGCGGCCGACGGGTCCCCGAGCGGGTCCTGCTTCTGGCGGCCCTTTTGGGCGGGAGCCCCGGCGCTGTTTTGGGGATGTACTGCTTTCGCCACAAGACCAGACACCCGCGGTTCTCCCTGGGGCTGCCCGCCCTGCTCCTTTTGCAGGCGGCCGCCGCGCTCTGGCTCAGGACAAGATAGGCCGAGGGGACCCCCTCACGCTGAAAAAGCGGCGCCCAGAACCATCTGGGCGCCGCTTTTCTTCTTTTACGCTCTTTATGGGGCCTTTTTGAGCCTGCGCTTGGTGCCGTCCGGCTCCGCCACATAGGTGTTGTCCAACTGGGCCTCCAGGCTCCTACGGACGGCGGCCCGGTACTCGGCCCGCAGCGCCTCCCGCTCCTCGGCCTCCGCCGGGGTCAGGAGCCGTTCCCGCGCGATGCGGGTCAGGGCGCTGATGCGCGCGATCTGTTCCTGCTTCATCCTTCCCTCCCCGTTCTCTGCGCGTTGTAAAGCGCGGCGTATGCCCCTCCTTTGGCCATGAGGGCCTGGTGGCTGCCCTCCTCCGCAATGCCGGCGCCGTCGATGACGACGATGCGGGAGGCGCTGCGGATGGTGGAGAGACGATGGGCGATGATCAGCGTGGTGCGCCCCTCGGCCAGGGCGTCCAGAGCGCCCTGAATGCGGGCCTCGGTCACCGAGTCCAGGGCCGAGGTGGCCTCGTCCAAGATCAGGATGGGCGGATTCTTGAGGAAAATACGGGCAATGGAAATCCGTTGCTTCTGACCGCCGGAGAGCATGGCCCCCCGCTCCCCCACGTAAGTTTGAAAGCCGTCCGGCATCTCCATCACGTCGTGATAGAGCTCCGCCTTTTTGGCGGCCTCCGCCACCTCTTCCCAGGTGGCGTCCGGCTTGCCGTACCGGATGTTTTCGTAGATGGTGTCGGCAAAGAGGAACACGTCCTGCTGCACGATGCCGATGCTGGCCCGCAGGGAGTGCTGGGTGAGGGTCCGCACGTCGTGCCCGTCCACCAGGATGCGGCCCCCGGTGACATCGTAGAACCGGGGAATGAGCTGGCAGAGGGTGGATTTTCCCCCGCCCGAGGGGCCCACCACCGCCACCGTCTCCCCGGGGCGGACGTGGAGGGAGACGCCCTCCAGCACAGTTTCCCCCTCCGGCTCGTACCGGAAGGAGACGTCATCCATCAGAATGTCCCCCCTGGCCGGGGGCAGCTCCCGGGCGCCAGGGGCGTCGGCCACCTCGGGCTGGACCGCCATAAGCTCCAGGAACCGGTTGAACCCCGCCATGCCCTGCATGAAGAGCTCGGCGAAGTTGGAGAGCTTGCGGATGGGGGTGATGAAGGTGGTGACGTAGAGGGAGAAGGTGATAAGCTCCACATAGGTGAGGCGGCCCTGCATGATGAGGGTGCCGCCAAAGGCGATGACCACCACGGAGAGAATGCTCATGGTGAGCTCCAGCCCGGAGAAGTAGGTGGCCATGGCCTTATAATAGCCCCGCTTGGCACCCTTAAACCGGTCGTTGGAGTGGGCGAATTTCTCAATTTCGGCCTCCTCGTTGGTAAATGCCTTGGCGGTGCGCATCCCCGAGATGGAGGACTCCAGCTCGCTGTTGATACCCGCCATCTTCTGCTTGACCTGGGAGGAGGCCGCCATCATCCGCTTGCGCTGCACCAGGGTAAACACCAGAAAGAGGGGGACCACCGCGAAAAGGACCAGGGCCAGCTCCCACCGGATGGTGAGCAGTATGACGAACGCCCCCGCCAGGGTGACCAGTGAGATGAAGATGTCCTCGGGGCCGTGGTGGGCCAGCTCGGTAATCTCGAACAGGTCGCCGGTGACCCGGCTCATCAGGTGGCCGGTGCGGTTTTTATCGTAGAAGGAAAAGGAGAGGTCCTGCATATGGGTGAACAGGTCCCGCCGTATATCCGCCTCAATGCGCACACCCAGCATATGGCCCCAGTAGACCACGATATAGTTCATGGCGGCCTTGAGCAGGTAGGCCGCCGCCAAAATGGCCATGACGGCAAAGAAGGCGGTAAACCGCTGCTGGGGCAGCAGCCGCTCCATGGAGAGCTTGGAGACATAGGGGAAGGACAGGTCAATGAGGGAAATACACAGGGCGCAGGCCATGTCCAGGGCGAACAGACGCCAGTGCGGTTTATAGTAGGCGGCAAAGCGGCGGAAGGCGTGCTTCCCCCCGGTTTTTTTCTCGCTCACAGGCTCCTTCCTCCTCTCAGCACATGAAGTCCCGCGGCATGCGCGGCCGCTGCGGTACATACAGAGTATAGCGCTCCGGGCCCGCCCTTGTCAACGCCGGGCGGATGAGATATAATTGGTCCATCCACTTTCATCCTCCCTGATTATCTGGAAAAGAGGGCTATCTTTGTCTACTTATTTTATGGTTACTCTGGGCCAGGTGGCCACGCTCTTTCTTCTCATCGGTATCGGCTATCTGCTGGGCAAGCTGGGCAAGCTGGACGCGAAGGGGACCTCTCAGCTGTCCTTCCTGCTGCTCTATGTTGTCCTCCCCTGCGTCATCATAAACGCCTTGCAGGCCGACCTCTCCATGGAAAAGTTTCGCCGGCTGCTCACGGCGGGGCTCATCATGGGCATCTCCTACCTGGTGTTTATGCTGTGCTCCTTCCGCCTCTTCCCCGCCCAACCGCCGGCGCGCCGGATTCCGCTTCAGATGGCCGCGATGTATGGCAACGTGGGGTTTATGGGTCTGCCGCTCATCACCGCGGTATACGGCAGCGACATGACCTATCTGGTGCTGCCCGCCATCATTGTCTTCAATCTCTTCAACTGGACCCACGCCATCTCTATCATGGGGGGAAAGGCCTCCGTCCGTCAAACCCTGCTCAATCCCGGCATCCTGGCTGTCATCGGGGGGCTCATCTGCTTTTTGCTCTCCATCCGGCTGCCCGGCATCGTGCTGGGCGCCGTCTCCTCCCTGGCCTCAACCAACACGCCGCTGGCCATGGTTGTCATTGGCGCCCAGATGTCCTCGGTGGACCTTAAATCCACTCTTTCCCAGCCCGTACTCTACGGGGTCTCCCTGCTCCGCCTGGTGGCGGCCCCCCTGGCGGTGGCGCTGGCGCTTCTCCCCTTCCACCTGGACCCCACGCTCTACTGTGTCTGCGTCGTGCTCTCGGGCACCCCAACGGCGAGCACCACCAGCATCCTGGCACAGCGGTTCGACCGGGACGTGGGGCTGGCCGCCCAGGCGGTGTCTCTCACCACCCTGCTTTCGGTGGTCACACTGCCGTTCTTTGTCATGCTGGCCCAGCGGCTGGCCGGGTAGAAGGGAGGCAGCGCCATGAGACAAGGGCCCTTTTGCTACGTGGTGGGCGCCGGTGAGTTTGACGGCGAGGGCTTCGCGCCCCAGGCCGATGATCTGGTGATTGCCGCCGATGGCGGCTACGTCCACCTGGCCGGACTGGGCGTCACCCCCCACATCGTCGTGGGGGACTTCGACTCCCTGCCGGCAATCCCCGACCACCCATGCGTGATCCGGCACCCCGCCGTCAAGGACGACACCGACATGATGCTGGCCGTGAAAACGGGGCTCCAGCGGGGCTTTCGCTCCTTCCTGCTCTTTGGAGGGACGGGCGGCCGGCCCGACCACACCCTGGCCAACCTGCAGACCCTGGCCTATCTGGCCGAGCAGGGAGCCCGGGGCGTTCTGGTCGGCGGCGGCCACACCATCACCGCCCTCAAGGACGGGCGCCTGGCGTTCGACGCGCGCTTTCAGGGGTTCCTGTCCGTCTTCTGTCTGGGGGACCGGGCGGAGGGGGTGACCCTCCGGGGCCTGAAGTACACGCTGACCGACGCCACGCTGACCTGTCAGGTCCCTCTGGGCACCAGCAACGAGTTCCTGGGCACCCCCGCTTCAGTGGAGGTGGCCCGGGGCACCCTGCTCGTCGTGTGGGCGGGGGGACTGGACCGGCTCCGCCTGCTTTGATAACACCACCCACGGGGTAAAAAAATCCGCGCTCCCGCCGGGCGGCGGGAGCGCGGATTTATGTGTTTCCTGTGCCTTATCCGGCCCCTTCTGTCCGCTTCCGTTCCTCCGCAAGCTCCATGTACTCTACGGCGGAGAAGGCCAAAAGCTCCTGTTCCGCCTCCGTGGTGGGCCGCTTGACCCGGGCGGGGTTTCCCACCGCCATCATGCCGGGCGGAATCTCCATGCCGGGCGGCACCAGCGCGCCGGCCGCCACCAGGCATCCGGCGCCCACATGGCAGCCGTCGAGCAAGATGGCCCCCATGCCGATGAGGCTGCCGTTGTCCACGGTGCAGCCGTGGACGATGGCGCCGTGGCCGATGGTCACGTCGTCGCCCACCCTGACGGTGAAGCTTGGGTTCCCGTGGAGGATGGCGCCGTCCTGAATGTTGGTGCGGGCGCCTACGATGATCGGCGCCACATCGCCCCGGAGGACGGCGCAGGGCCAGATGCCGCTGTCCGCGCCCACGGTTACATCGCCGATGATGCTGGCCCCCCGGGCCACATAGACACTTTCATGTATGTTCATTTTATTACCTCCGAATGAGCCGTACTCTGAGAATGCCCTCAATGGCGCGGATGTCGTCGGCAACGGTTTCATCAATCCCCGTGTCCAGGTCCAGGATGGTGTAGGCATACCCCCCCCTGGATTTGTTGCTCATGGTCTCCACATTGACCCCGTCCTGGGAGAGGACCTTGGTGAGAGAGGCCAGCATGTTGGGGATGTTGCGGTGGATGATACACACGCGGGTGTCGGTGTTCCACTCCTGCTCCAGGGTGGGCAGATTGACCGCGTTTCTGATGTTGCCGTACTGCAGGTAGTCCCGAAGCTGCCGGGCGGCCATGAAGGCGCAGTTGTCCTCGCTCTCGGGGCTGGAGGCGCCCAGATGGGGGATGGGCACCACGTTCTTCATCAGAGTGATTTTGTTGTTTGGAAAGTCGGTGACATAGTGGGCCACCTTGCCGGTGTCCAGCGCGGCGATCATGTCGTCGTCGTTTACCAGCTCACCCCGGGCCAGGTTGACGACGCGCACCCCGGTCTTCATCTGCTCGAAGGCCTTGGCGTCCAAAATGCCGCGGGTGGCGTCCATCAGCGGCAGATGGAGGGTGATGTAGTCGCAGTTCTTATAGATGAAGGGCAGGTCCAGCACCCGCTGCACCATACGGGACAGAGAGAGGGCGGAATCCAGCGACAGGAAGGGATCGTACCCATACACGGTCATGCCCAGCTTGGTGGCGATGTTGGCCACCTGGACGCCGATGGCGCCCAGGCCCACAACGCCCAGGTTCTTGCCCATGAGCTCAGGGCCGGTGAAGGCGGACTTGCCCTTCTCCACCACGTCGGGCACGTCGGCGCCCGCCTCGGCCTGGGCACGCACCCACTCGGCGCCGCCCACCACGTCGCGGGAGGCCACCAGCAGGGCGCACACCGCCAGCTCCTTCACCGCGTTGGCGTTGGCGCCCGGCGTGTTGAACACCACAATGCCCGCCTTGGAGCACTCGGCCACGGGAATGTTGTTGGTGCCGGCCCCCGCCCGGGCGATGCCCAGGAGGGAGGGCGGAAAGTCATACCCCTTCAGGTCGGCCGAGCGGACGAGGATGCCCTCCTCATTCCGGACGCTGTCGCCCACTTCAAACGCGGCGGCCTCCAACTCGGCTAGGCCGATAGGAGAAATTTTGTTGATTGTTTTAACGCGGAACATGTCTCTGTCTTCCCCCTCATCCGTTGGCCCGGTCAAAGGCCCTGATAAAATCACATAGCTTCTCCACCCCCTCCGTAGGCATGGCGTTGTAGATGGAGGCCCGCATGCCGCCCACATTGCGGTGCCCCTTCAGGCTGGCAAAGCCGGCGGCGGAGGCCTCGTTGACAAACTTGGCGTCCAGCGCCTCGTCGGCGGTGCGGAACACCACATTCATATCGGAGCGGCTGCCCTTTTCAGCGGGGCAGGAAAAGAGTCTGGAATTGTCCAGCACATCGTAGAGCATCCCGGCCTTCCGGCCCTTGATGGCCTCCATCCCGGGCAGGCCGCCCAGGCCCTCCAGCCAGTCCAGCACCAGACCCAGCATATAGATGCACCAGCAGGGCGGGGTATTGTACATGGAGTCCTTGTCAATCATGGTCTTGTAATTCATCATCAGGGGCGTGAAGGGCAGCTCATGGCCGGCCAGGGACTCCTTGATAATCACCACGGTGAGCCCCGCGGGGGCCATGTTCTTCTGGGCGCCGGCAAAAATAATCCCGTATTGGGAGACATCCACAGGCCTGGAGAGGATGTCGGAGGACATGTCGCACACGACGGGCACCTCCCCGGTCTGGGGGACGTACTGCCACTCGGTGCCGTAGATGGTGTTGTTGGAGCAGTAGTAGAAATAGGACGCCTGGGGGTCCAGATCCAACTGGCTCTGGGCGGGGATATAGGTGTGGTTTTTGTCCCCGCTGCTGGCGGCCTGGCGGATGTCTCCGTATTTCCCGGCCTCTTTATAAGCCAGGTTGGAGAAGTTTCCGGTGACGGCGTAGTCGGCCCTGCCGGTCCTTCCAATCAGGTTGAGGGGCGCCATAGAGAACTGAGCGGAGGCACCGCCCTGAAGAAAGAGCACTTTATACCCCTCGGGCACACGCATCAGCCTGCGGAACTTGGCCTGGGTGTCCTGGAAGATCTGGTCAAAGACCTTAGATCGGTGACTCATCTCCATTACGGACATGCCGGAACCGCCGTAGTTGGTGATTTCGGCGCCTGCGCGGGTGAGCGCTTCCAACGGAAGCATGGACGGCCCCGCGGAAAAATTATATACGCGCTGTGTAGCCATGAGCATTCCCCTTTCTATCGGTCTTACCACTGCTTTACCCCCGGTAAAGCAATCGTATTATTATACCCAAAAGAAATGCCGGGTGTCAATGCGATACTATCCCAAAAAGAAAAAGGCCGTATTCTGCTTCTTTGTGTAACTTTTCCCCTCCTTTCTTGTGTCCGCGGCGGCTGCCCCGCCACAACACGCCCCAGCGCCGCTTTTCCGTTTGCTTTTTCCCCTCTGCTGGTGTAAAATATCTTCACAAAAGCAAGGAGGAATTGCCCATGTCATACACCTTTTCCCAGTATGAGGAGAGCGCCGCCTGTCTGCGCGCGGCCATCGGCGCAGTCCAGCCCAAGGTCCTCATGATTCTGGGCTCCGGTCTGGGCTTCATCGGGGATGAGGTGGAGCAGCCCGTGGTGGTGCCCTATGGGGAAATTCCCCACTTCAAGGCCTCCACCGCCCCCGGCCACAAGGGCCGGCTGGTCTTTGGCCGTCTGGAGGGGCAGGCGGTGGCGGTGATGCAGGGGCGGCAGCACCACTACGAGGGCTATTCCTACGAAGAGGTGGCCTACGCCGTGCGGGTGCTGCGCCTGCTGGGGGCGGAGACCCTCATTGTCACCAACGCCGCCGGCTGCGTCAACACCGCCTGGAAGGCCGGCGACCTGATGCTGATTGCCGACCACATTAAGATTTTTATGGAGTCCCCCCTCAGGGGCCCCAACCTGCCCGAATTCGGCGTCCGGTTCCCCGACGTCTCCAGTCTGTACACGCCGGCGCTGCGCGCGCTGGCCCGGGCGGCGGCGAAACGGCTGGGCATCGGCCTGGAGGAGGGCGTCTATATGTACTTCCCCGGCCCCCAGTACGAGACCCCCGCCGAGGTGCGCTTTGCCCGGACGGCGGGGGCCGACGCGGTGGGCATGTCCACCGTGCCCGAGGCCATTGTGGCCGGGCACTGCGGAATGCAGGTGCTGGGCTTTACGCTGCTGTCCAACATGGCGGCGGGGATTCTGGACCAGCCTCTCTCCGAGGAGGAGGTACTGGAGGCCGCCGCCGCCTGCCGGGGGAAGTTCTCCAGCCTGGTGCGGGCCTGCCTGCGGGCCCTGTAAGGCCGGGGACGTCTGCCCCGCCCGGCATACCGTCCGGGCCCCCGAACACCAGAAAGGGAGCTGTCCGCCATGTCCGTTCTCATTCACAACTGTACCGCCGTCCTGATGGACGAGGACAGGACCATCCTCAAAGACGCCTTTGTGGCGGTGGAGGGGACCACAATCTCTTCGGCGGGCACTGTCCGGCCCACCGGCGCCTTCTCACGGGAGATTGACGCCGAAGGGCAGGTCCTCATGCCCGGGCTGGTCAACGCCCACTCCCATCTGCCCATGACGCTGATGCGGGGCTACGGCGGGGGCGTTGACCTGCAAACCTGGCTCAATCGGTATATCTTCCCGGCGGAGGACAAGCTGGACGGCCGCGCCGTGCGGGCGGCCGCCGCCCTGGGCCTGTGTGAGATGGCGGCCGCCGGCATTACCACCACGGCGGACATGTACTTTTTTTGCGATGAGATCGCCCAGGAGGCCGCCGCCGCCGGGCTCAACCTCAATCTGGCCAGGAGCGTCGCCTTCCCCGGCCCGGAGGACACCTTTGATTTTAAAACCCATTACGCCTGCGTGGAGACCCGTGACATCGTGGAGAAATGGCACGGCTGGGGCGGAGGCCAGATCCTGGTGGACGCCAGCATCCACGGGGAGTACTCCACCAAGCCCCCGGTCTGGGCCGCCCTCGCGGACTACGCCAGGGAAAAGGGGCTGGGGATGCAGGT
>CAYPZF010000020.1:0-10563 GCA_964415275.1 uncultured Oscillospiraceae bacterium
GTGTCCGGAGGATACGTATCCGACTCCGATTTGTGTGTAAGAGGCGTTGAGGATATTCGCCCTGTGGCCGCTGGAATTCATCCAGCCGTCCACCACCTCCTGGGCGGTGCGGTACCCGTGGGCGATGTTCTCACCGGCGGTCCGGTAAGAGAGGCCAAAGGCCTTTATCATCTGGAATGGGCTGCCGTAGGTGGGGCTGGTGTGGGAAAAATATCCCTTATCCGCCATGTCCTGAGATTTGTAGCGGGCGACGCGGCAGAGCTCCCAGTTGGTGCGCAGGGTGTTCAAGCCGTTCTTTACACGGATTTCATTGACCAGGCGGATGACCTCCTGCTCCATGGCGGTGATGTTGCCCGCCAGCTGAGGAATGTTGAGCGTCTGGCCCGGATAGATGAGATTGGGATTCACGACCTGGGGGTTGGCTCGGATGATCTCACTGGTGCCCACCTGATAGGTCACAGCGAGCTTCCACATGGTGTCCCCTTTGACCACGGTGTGGGAAAGGGCGGCGGCGCTGGCGCCGGAGCACAAGAGCACAGCGGTAAGGGCCAAGGTTGTGATCAGGGAAAAAATCTTTTTCATGGCAATACCTCCTAGACATAAAGGTAACATGTGGAAAGCTGGCAATTCAATGACAAAATATTGGTAATATCCAAGCCCCGTGTGCCTCCGCTCCGGGCGGCAGGGCCGGGGCAAGGACATTTTTTCCTTCCCCTATTCTTTTTCATTCTTTTTTCTGCTATAATAAAAATGATTTCAAATAACCGGGGAGAGAGAGGGGATACGTCAATGGAATGGCATGAAAAACTGGCGCAGGCACTGAGGGAGTGCGTACCGGGCCTGGAGCTCCGCGCGGACGAGCCCATGGCGGACCACACCACCTTCCGCATCGGAGGACCTGTAAAGCTGATGGCCTTGCCAAAGAGCGAGGCAGAAGCGGAGGCAGTGGTGAAGACCGCGGCCTCTATGGGAATCGTACCCTTCTTTTTGGGCAACGGCTCAAATCTTTTGGTGGCCGACAAGGGCGTGGACGGATTCATTGTGAAGCCCGCGGGGGAGCTGGCCCAGGTGACGGCGGAGGGGAACTGTCTCATCGCCGGCGGAGGAATCCGCCTGTCCGCCCTGGCAAATTTCGCGCGGGACCGTGGCCTCTCCGGTCTGGAATTTGCCCATGGCATCCGCGGCAGCCTGGGGGGCGCCATTTCCATGAACGCGGGCGCCTACGGCGGCGAGATATCCCAGGTGGTCTCAGAGACGGTATGTCTCAACGCCCAGGGGGAGCGGGAGAACGTCTCGGGTGCCGCCCACGGGTTTGGGTACCGGAAGAGCGCCTTTTCCGACGGCCGCCGCTTTATTCTGCGGGCCAAGCTCTGCCTCAAGCCGAGTGAGCCCGATAAGGTAGAGGCACTGATGGAAACCTTGGCCCTCCGCCGCCGCGCCGCCCAGCCCTTGGACCAGCCCAGCGCGGGCAGTGTGTTCAAACGGCCGGAGGGCTATTTTGCCGGCTCGCTCATTGATGTGTGCGGCCTCAAAGGGGTGTCGGTGGGCGGCGCCCGGGTCTCTCCCCGGCATGCGGGATTTATTGTCAATCAGGGCGACGCCACCTGTGAAGACGTGTGCAGGCTGGTGGCCCATGTACAGGAGACCGTGCTCCGGGAGACCGGTGTGGCACTGGAGATGGAGATCAAGACACTGGGCCTGCCCTGAAAGGGGCCATCCTAGGGGCCGTACACCAGAAAATGAGGAAACACATATGGAATTTATTATGATTTCCGGCCTCTCCGGCGCGGGAAAGAGCCAGGCGGCCTCTTTTTTAGAGGACATGGGGTTTTACTGTGTGGATAACCTGCCCGCTGACCTGATCCCGCAGTTTGCCGGCTTGTGTATGGCCAGCACGGGGCAATATGACCGGGTTGCGCTGGTCACCGACATCCGGGGCGGCCAGACCTTTGACGGCCTGTTTGCCGCCCTGCGGGCGCTCCACGCCATGGGCTGCAACTATAAAATTCTGTTTATAGAGGCCAACGAGGAGACCATTATCAAGCGGTACAAGGAGACCAGGCGCACCCATCCTCTGGCCCGGGACGGCTGTTCCCTGGCGGAGGCGGTGCGGCAGGAGCGCACCGTGCTGGACCCCGTGCGCCGCCGGGCGGAGTATATCATCGACACCTCGGCCCTGTCCACCGCCAAGCTGAGGGGAGAGCTGCTGCGTCTGTTTGGAGCCGGGGGGCCGGTGCCCGCCATGAGCGTCTCGGTCATCTCCTTTGGCTTTAAGTACGGCATCCCCCTTGAGGCGGATCTGGTCTTTGATGTGCGTTTTTTGCCCAACCCCCATTATATCTCCGCCCTGCGGGAGAAGAACGGCCTGGACGAGAAGGTGCGCTCCTTCGTCTTTGGATACCGGCAGACCAGAGAGTTTATGGAGCATTTGGAGAGCATGATGAGCTTCCTTTTGCCTCAATTTGTAGAGGAGGGGAAGACCGCCCTGGTCATCGCTGTGGGCTGCACCGGCGGCAAGCACCGCTCGGTGGCGGTGACCCGGGCCTTGGCGGACTTTATTCGGCAGAAGGGCTACAACGCCAGCGAAAATCACCGGGACATGACCCGGGCCTGAGCGGACGAGGAGAGAGAGGATGCAGACCAAGAACGGGCCCCGCGTAGTGGCCATCGGTGGCGGGAACGGACTTTCCACCATGCTGCGCGGCCTGAAGCGCTACACGCAGAATTTAACCGCGGTGGTCACCGTGGCCGACGACGGAGGCGGGTCCGGCGTGCTGCGGCACGACCTGGGGATGCCGCCGCCCGGCGACATCCGAAACTGTATGCAGGCCCTGGCCAATGTGGAGCCGGTGCTGGGGCAGCTCATGGACTACCGCTTCCCCCAGGGCTCCCTGCGGGGGCAGTCATTTGGAAATTTGTTTCTGGCCGCCCTCAACGGCATCTCCGACTCCTTTGAGGAGGCGGTGGCCCGGATGCAGCAGGTATTGGCCATTACGGGGCGGGTGCTGCCTGTCACCGACGCAGACGTGACACTGGAGGCCACCTTTGAAAATGGAAGCTGGGTGGTGGGCGAGTCCAAAATCTTCGCGTTTAAGAAGGCGCAGAACTGCCGGATTAAACAGGTGCGCCTGGTGTCTGCCAGCGGGGAGCGTCCGGCGGCCCTGCCGGCCGTGCTGGAGGCCATCGAACGGGCCGATCTGATTTTAGTGGGGCCGGGCAGCCTGTACACCAGCATTATCCCTAACCTCTTGGTGGACGGTGTGACGGAGGCCATCCGGGCGGCCCGCGGCCTTGTCATATACATATGTAATATTATGACCCAGGATGGGGAGACGGAGGGGTATACCGCCGCCGACCATTTGGGGGCTTTGCTGGCCCATACCGCGCCCGATCTGGTGGACCTGTGTTTGGTCAACTCCAGCCCGGTGCGGCCCGGTCTGGCGGAAAAGTACCGGGCTCAGGGGGCCTTTCCCATCGCGGTGGACCGCCAACGGGTGGAGGCCATGGGTGTGGAGCTGGTGGAGCGGCCGATTGCGGCGGAGTACGGGGCCTACGCCCGGCACTCTGTGGAAGGGCTGGCCGCCGCGCTGATGGAGCTCTACGGTGAGCGGGCCGATACGAAGGTGTTTTAGCATGTCAAACTGTAAGGATAAAAGAACAGAACCGGGCGGAGCGGCCGCGCTGTCCTTCTCCGGTGAAACCAAGCGGGAGCTGTGCCGCAACGAGCCCTCGCGGAAGTGCTGCGCCCTGGCGGAGGCATACGGCGTACTGCTCTACTGCAACAGCTTTTCACCCCGGGAGGTGAGAGTTATCACCGAGTCGGACGCCTTCGCGAGGCGTCTGGACCCCCTCTTTCGCAGGGCCTTCCGGGTGGGCTTGGACCAGGGCCCCGCTCCGGGGGCCACGGGAAAGCAGAGTCTCTCCATCACCGCGCCGGAAAAGCTGTCCGCCATTTGGGAGGTCCTGGGGTATGACAGCCGGGGCAACCTGGCCCATCGCATCAACTTTGCCGTATTGGAGGAGCCCTGCTGCCGCTCCGCTTTTTTGCGCGGGGCGTTTCTGGCCGGGGGCTCGGTGACCGACCCCCGAAAAAACTATCATCTGGAGCTGGTGACCTCTCACCGGGGCGTCAGCCGGGGCCTCACCGCGCTGCTGTTGGAGATGGAGTTTCGCCCCAAGGAGACCACCAGAAAGTCCAATTACATCACCTACTTTAAGCAGAGTGAGCACATCGAGGATTTTCTCACTCTAATCGGCGCCCCTGTGGCCGCGATGGAGCTGATGAATACAAAGCTGGAGAAGAACCTGCGCAGCAGCATCAACCGGCGGGTCAACTGTGATGCCGCCAATCTGGACAAGGCGGTAGACGCCGCGCAGGAGCAGCTTGCCGCCATCCGGCATTTGGAGGCCACCACAGGCCTGGACGGGCTGTCAGACAAGCTGCGGGAGGCCGCCGCTCTGCGGGTGACGCACCCGGAGCTCACGCTCTCCCAGTTGGCCGAGCTCTGCGACCCGCCGGCCACAAAGTCCAGTTTGCACCACCGCCTGCGCAAGCTCGTGGCGCTGGCGAACTCCGCGCCAAAATAAAGGCGCGGCCAGCGGCCGGCACGCGCCGGAGAAAGGAGCCGCCCATGTCCTTTGTGCACCTCCATGTCCATACCGAGTACAGCCTGCTGGACGGCGCCTGCCGCATCCGGGGGCTGGCCAAATGTGTCCGGGAGCTGGGCCAGGACGCCGTGGCCATCACCGACCACGGTGTGATGTACGGCACCATCGACTTCTATCACGCCTGTAAAGCGGAGGGCATCAAGCCCATCATCGGCTGTGAGGTATATGTGGCCCCGCGCACCCGATTTGATAAGATCCATGAGCTGGACATGGAGGCCCGTCACCTGGTGCTCCTCTGCCGGAACGAGACCGGCTATCGCAACCTGTGCTTTATGGTCTCCCAGGCGTTCATTGAGGGGTTTTACGGCAAGCCCCGTGTGGATATGGAGCTGCTGCGCACCCATTCCGACGGCCTCATCGCCCTGTCCGCCTGCCTGGCGGGAGAAATTCCCCGCCGCCTGCGGCAAGGGGACTACGCCGGGGCCCGTGCCCACGCCGAGGAGATGCGCGGCATATTTGGGGAGGACGGGTATTATTTGGAGCTTCAGGATCATAATCTACCTGAGGACAAGAAAGTGGTGGAGGGCCTGCTTCGCCTCCATCGGGAGACCGGCATTCCGCTGGCGGCCACCAACGACGCCCACTATCTCACCCGGGCCGACGCCGAGATGCAGGACACCCTCATGTGCATCCAGACGGGGAAGCTGGTGGACGAGCCGGACCGGATGAAGTTTGAGACCGATGAGTTTTATATCAAGTCGGAGGATGAGATGAGGGCCCTGTTTCCCCACCATCCCGAGGCGCTGGAGAATACGGCAAAAATCGCGGCGGCCTGCAATCTGGACTTTGCCTTCGGCGTCCACCATCTGCCGGAATTTAAGCTCCCGGAGGGGGAGACCGACGAGGACGTCTATTTCGAGGCCCTCTGCCAAAAGGGATTTGCCCGCCGTTATCCCACCGGGCCCGCGGAGTACAGGGCCCGACTGGAAAGTGAGATGTCCATGATCCGCCGGATGGGGTTTGTGGATTATTTCCTCATTGTCTCCGACTTCATCGGCTACGCCAAAAAACAGGGGATTCCGGTGGGCCCGGGGCGCGGCTCCGCGGCGGGCAGTATGGTGTCCTATTGCCTGGACATCACCGATGTGGACCCGATGAAGTACAACCTGTATTTCGAGCGGTTCCTGAACCCTGAGCGCATCTCCATGCCGGACATCGACATTGATTTCTGCTATCAGCGCCGGGGAGAGGTCATCGACTACGTCAACCGGAAGTACGGGCAGGACCATGTGGCCCAAATCGTCACCTTTGGGACCATGGCGGCCCGGGCCGCCATCCGGGATGTGGGCCGTGTCCTCAACATCCCCTATGCCGAGGTGGACGCGGTGGCCAAACAGGTGCCCGCCACCCTGCACATGACCCTGGACAACGCCATCAAGCTCTCCAAGCCCCTGCGAGACCTCTGCGAGGAGGACCAGCGCATCCAAAAACTGCTGAACACCGCCCGGGCTCTGGAGGGGATGCCCCGTCACGCCTCCACCCACGCCGCCGGCGTGGTCATCACCAAGCGGCCGGTGTACGAGTATGTCCCCCTGGCCAAAAACGACGAGTCCGTGGTCACCCAATACCCCATGAACACGCTGGAAGAGCTGGGGCTCTTAAAGATGGATTTTTTGGGTCTGCGCAACCTGACGGTGCTGGACGATGCCGTGCGCATGACAGCTGAAAAGCAAAGAGGCTTTACACTTGCAGACATTCCGGATGACGATTCCGAGACCTTTCAGATGCTCTCAGAGGGGCGCACCTCCGGCGTGTTTCAGATGGAGTCCGCGGGGATGACCGGTGTCTGCGTGGCGCTCAAGCCCAAGGACATTGAGGACATCACCGCCATTATCGCCCTCTACCGGCCCGGACCCATGGACGCGATTCCCCGCTTCATCGCCTGCAAACAGGACCCCAGGCTCATCCGATACAAACACCCCGCCCTAGAGCCCATCTTGTCGGTCACATACGGCTGTATTGTCTACCAGGAGCAGGTGATTGAAATCTTCCGCAAGCTGGGGGGCTATTCCCTGGGGCAGGCCGATATGATGCGCCGGGCCATCTCCAAAAAGAAGGCCGCAGAGATTGAGCGGGAGCGCCGGAGCTTTATCTTCGGAGATCAGGAGCGGGGCATCGCCGGCTGTGTTGCCAACGGCATTCCGGAACAGACCGCCCAGGACATCTACGACGAGATTTATGACTTTGCCAACTACGCGTTTAACAAGGCCCACGCGGTCTGCTACGCGGTGATTGCCTATCAGACCGCCTGGTTTAAATGCCACCATCCTCTGGAGTACATGGCGGCGCTGCTCACCTCGGTGCTGGACTCCCAGGACAAGGTGGCGGAGTATATCGCCGAGTGCCGCGCGGGCGGGATTGCGCTGCTCCCCCCCGACATCAACGAGTCGGGCTCCGCCTTTACGGCTTCCGGAGGGAGCATACGCTTTGGTCTGGCCGCCCTGAAGGGGGTGGGGCGCGGCTTCACAGAGGCCCTGCTGATTGAGCGTGACAAGGGAGGGGACTTTACATCTTTCCCCGACTTCTGTGCCCGGATGCTGGACGCCGACCTCAACAAGCGGGTGCTGGAGAGCCTGATTCGCTGCGGCGCGTTTGACAGCATGGGATACCGCCGCTCCCAGCTTCTGGACGCCTACGAGTCCCTGGTGGACGGCCTGGCGCGCACAAGGAGAAAGAACCTGGAGGGGCAGCTGGATCTGTTCGGCGGCGGGAGCGGGACTGCCGCGGCGGAGCCTGAGCTGCAGCTGAGGGATATCCCCGAATTCTCCAGGCGGGAGCGGATGGCCATGGAGAAGGAGGTCACCGGCCTTTACCTCTCCGGGCACCCCATGGACGAGTACCGGGAGGCGCTGCGCCGGGTGCGCGCCGCGCCCATCGGCGCGCTGTGCGCGGACTTTGCCAGGGAGGGCGGCCCCGCCACATACCGGGATGAACAGCGTCTGTCCGTGGCCGGTGTGGTGAGCCGTGTCAGGAACAAGATGACAAAAAACAACACCCTCATGGCCTATGTCACCCTGGAGGACGACACCGGCTCAATGGAGCTTTTGGTGTTCTCCCGGGTGCTGACCGCCTGTGGCAATTACCTGAGGGAGGGAGAGCCGGTGACGGCCTCCGGCCGGATTTCAGTGCGGGACGAAAAGGCCCCCCAGCTTATGTGCGACCATGTGGAGCCGCTGATCCGGCAGGACGGGTTGGCGGAGCCGCCCCCCGGACGGAGAAAGCTCTATGTCAGGCTGCCCGCACTGAGCGATCCGAGGTTTGAGATGATAAAGAAAATCCTGATGATGTTTCCGGGAGAGGAGGATATTATTTTTTATTTTGAGGATACGAAAAAGCGTCTGCGCGCCGGCTGCCTCCTGCATGACGCCCTGCTGGAGGAGTTGAGAGAGCGGTTGGGCCCTGAACATGTGGTGATGAAGTAATATGAAGAAAAGAACATTTATCTCCCTTCTCTTCCATCGCTCGGCGTTGGTTGCCTTTTTCCTGTTGGTGCAGGTGACAGTGCTTCTCGTTATGATCCTCCGGTTTAACGACTACTTTGTCTATTTTTACTGGATTTGTATTTCCGGGAGCATGATCGCGGTGCTCAGGATTGTGGGCAACAAGAGCAACCCGGCCTATAAAATCGCGTGGATCATCCCTATTTTGACCTTTCCCGTGTTTGGAGGCCTGTTTTACCTGCTCTTTGGCGGCAACCGCCTGTCCAAGAAGACCCGGCAAAAAATGATTGGCATGTCCCAGCAGATGGAGTCCATCCTGGCGCCGGACTATAAAGCGGAGATACTCTCCGACTTCCGAGAGGACGCGGTGGTGCGCGCGCGCTATCTGGAGCAGGTGGCCAAGGCGCCTGTCTATGCCAACACCTACACAGAGTATTTCCCCCTGGGAGATCTGTGCTTTCCCCGTATGCTGGATGAATTGCGGGCGGCCGAGCGGTATATCTTCCTGGAATACTTTATTATTTCCGAGGGAAAGATGTGGAACGCCATTTTGGAGGTGCTGGCCGAAAAGGCCGCCGCCGGTGTAGACGTCCGGGTGATTTACGATGATGTGGGGTGTATCTTTACCCTGCCCAACGATTACGACAAGCAGTTGGAGGACATGGGCATTAAATGCTGTATCTTCAACCGCTTTGTGCCGGTGCTCTCCTCCCGGCTCAACAACCGCAGCCACCGGAAGATGTGTATCATCGACGGCCGGGTGGCGTTCACCGGGGGCATCAACCTGGCAGATGAATATATCAACGAGATCGTCAGGTACGGGCACTGGAAGGATTCGGCCATCCTCCTGCGGGGAGAGGCGGTCTGGAGTATGACAGTCACGTTCCTCTCCATGTGGGATTATGTGCGCAACACCAGGGAGAACTATGAGAGATACCGCCCCGCACCGGCGGCCAGCGTACCGGCCACCGGCTTTGTCCAGCCCTACACCGACAGCCCGCTGGACGACGAGCCGGTGGGCGAAACCGTCTACCTCAGCCTGATCAACCGGGCGTGCCGCAGTGTCTATATCACCACTCCTTACCTTATCATTGACGATACAATGACCGCCGCCCTGTGCGCCTCCGCCAAGTCGGGGGTGGATGTGCGAATTATGACCCCGCACATCCCCGATAAGGCCATTGTGTTTGAACTCACCCGCGCCCACTACGGGCCGCTGCTGGAGGCGGGGGTAAAAATCTATGAGTATACCCCCGGGTTCCTCCACGCCAAGAGCTTCGCCGTGGATGACCTGTACGGCACCGTGGGGAGCATCAACATGGACTACCGAAGTCTGTTCCTCCACTTTGAAAATGGTGTGCTCCTCTACGGCACACCCAGTGTAAAAGAGATCCGGGCCGATTTTGAGGCCACGTTGGAACAGTGTCAGGAGATTACACTGGAGCAGTGGAGGTCCTTCCCGATTCACCGCAAGTTGATGTGGTCCGTTCTTCGTGTGGCGGCCCCTCTGGTGTGACGTGTGATACAGAGCGGAAGACGCGGCCCGTACCATTTGGTACGGGCCGCGTCTGTTGTCCGCCGGGGGGACCGGCCGGGCGTGGGAGCGGGCGCCGGGGGCGGTCAGCCGGAGCTGTCCCTCTGGATGAGCAGCCGCAGGGCCTCGACTCCCACCGCGATGGCGGAGGAGGTGTCCGCGTCCTGCGTCTGGTCCAGCCCGGCCCGTTCCCGCTCCTGGTTCCAGATGACGTGGAAGACGGCCCCGGCGCGCACCCCCAGGCAGGCCGCCACGGTGAAGATGGTGGCGGCCTCCATCTCGCTGGCCAGCACGCCCAGGCGCTTCCAAGCCTCCCATTTGGCCAGCAGTTCCCGGGAGACGGGCATGCGCTCCGGGGCGTGCTGGCCGTAAAAAGAATCCTTGGACTGCACCACACCGGCGTGCCAGGTCTTGCCCAGTCTGTCCGCCGCCTCGGTCAGGGAGGTGAGCACCCGGAAGTCGGGGACGGCCGGGTATTCAATGGGGGCGTACTCCCGGCTGGTGCCGTCCTGACGGACGGCGCCGGAGGCCACCACCACGTGGCCGCCGCGCACGTCCAGACGGATGCCGCCGCAGGTACCCACCCGGATAAAGGTGTGGACGCCCAGGGCCGCCAGCTCCTCCACCGCGATCGCGGCAGATGGCCCGCCGATGCCCGTGGAGACCACACTGACAGAGATACCCAGCAGTGAGCCGGTGTAGGTGGTGTACTCCCGGTTTTGCGCAATCCTCCGCGGCGCGTCCAAGTGAGCCGCGATTTTTTCACAGCGGCCCGGATCGCCGGGGAGGAGACAGTAGCTGCCCACCTCGCCCGGCGCGCAGTGAATGTGGAATTGCCGTTCAATCTGTCCCATGGGAACACCGCCTTATGGTTTGATATGGGTCTTATTATAACTTTTCCCCCTCCTTTTGCAAGGGCGG
>CAYPZF010000021.1:0-10535 GCA_964415275.1 uncultured Oscillospiraceae bacterium
AGCCGGGCGGAGAAGGTGGCGACAATACCGGCCTCCAAGCTCACCAGCCGGTTTTTGATGACGCCGTTGAACATGGCGGAAAGGCCGATGACGGAGAAGGCGGCGATATAGTCCAGGAAAATGATGGCCAGGGCAGTGCCCGCCGAGGTGGCGTACTGGATGTTTTGAATGCCCAGAACCATCTGGAGCAAGCTGTACACAAAGGCGGTGAAGAGCCCCCATTTACAGCCGAAGCGGTGGGAGAGGAGCACCAGGGGCAGCATGGAGCAGAAGGTGATGCCGCCCCCCAGGGCCCAGGGGCCGGGAAAGGAAAAGACGCTGAGTACGGTGCCGATAGAGATCATAATGGCGCTTTCCACCAAGCGCCGGGTGGCGGGGCTGTGCCGCGCGGTGTGTTCCATCGTTTCATTCCTCCAGAAAAATAAAGTACCGCAACGCAAACCTGGGTAGCGCGATTGCGGTACAGCGGAAACGACGGCCTTGTTTGTCGAATCAACTTCCTACGCCGGCATTACCCGGATCAGGTTCAAGGGACCTTTGGCAGCGATATGCCTCTATCTCAGCCGGACTTGCGTCCAGCGCCCCTGGTATTCGATTTATGCTGCGGTCCCCATTATTTTATACCAGGCGGGACAGCTTTGTCAAGGCGTCCACAAAATAGCCGGGCAGGGGGCAGGAGAGGGTGAGCCGCTCCCCGGTGCGGGGGTGGAGAAAGGAGAGCCTCGCCGCGTGCAGGCACTGGCCGGCCAGGCCGGGCCGGGGCTTTTTGGGGCCGTACGCCACGTCGCCCAGAATGGGGTGGCCGATGGAGGCGAGGTGGACCCGGATCTGGTGGGTGCGGCCGGTCTCCAGCCGGCACCGGAGGTGGGTATGGCCGGGGTAACGGGCCAGCACGGTCCAGCGGGTGACGGCGTGACGGCCCTTCTCCCGGTCGATGGCCATCTTTTTCCGGTCGTTTGAGCAGCGGCCTATGGGGGCGTCGATGACGCCGCTGTCCTCCCGCAGGGTGCCCAGACAGACCGCCTCGTATTCCCGGCAGAGGGAGCGGTCCTGGAGCTGGGCGGCCAGGGCCAGGTGGGCCGCGTCGTGCTTGGCGGCGAGGAGCAGGCCGGAGGTGTCCCGGTCGATGCGGTGGACGATGCCGGGGCGCAGGGGGCCGTTGACGCGGGAGAGCTTGGCCCCGCAGTGAAACAAGAGGGCGTTGACCAGCGTGCCGTCCGGGTGCCCGGGGGCGGGGTGGACCACCATGCCCACCGGCTTGTTGACCACGACAATGTCTTCGTCCTCGTACACCACGTCCAGGGGAATATCCTGGGGGAGCGCCTCCAGGGGCGCGGGGGCGGGCAGGGTGACCCTCAGCACGTCGCCGGAGGCCAGCCTGTCATTTTTTTTCAGGGGGCTGCCGCCCCGGGAGACGGCGCCCGCCGTCAGCAGGCGCTGGGCGGCCGAACGGGTGAGGCCCTCCGCCGCCCGGGCCAGGAAGCTGTCCGCCCGCTCGCCCTCCAGGTCGGCGGTGAGGATGAGGGTACGCGCCACAGGCTATCCCTCCCCCCCGGGCAGCACTTCCAGCCGCTCATAGAAAAAGAGCAGGTAGATGCAGGTGGCGGCGCCGCCGCACACCACACAGATGTCCGCCACATTAAAGATGGCAAAGGACAGGAAGAGCAGGTCGAACATGTCGGTGACATAGCCGAAGAGGACCCGGTCGATGAGGTTGCCCACGGCGCCGGCCAGCACCACCGACAGGCAGACCCGGCCCGCCGGGTGGGCCACCACCCCTTTGAGGAGCAGCGCGGCCAGCGCCACGGACACCACGGCGGAAATCAGCGTGAGCAGCCAGGTGTGGCCTGAGAAGACGGAGAACGCCGCGCCGGTGTTGCGCACGTGGGTGAGCTGCAGCACATGGGGGATAAAGGGCCTGCTGCTGTAGAGGGGGATGTGGGCGCGCACCAAATATTTGACCGCCTGGTCCAGGGCGATCAGGGCGGCGGTGAGGATGGCGTAGAGCATAACAAGAGATCTCCTTTGACGGGTGGCAGTGTCCTTATTTTACCACGGGACGGGGCCCGGCACAACCGCCTTTTCCCCGCGTCTTCCGCCCCGCTCCGACCTGATCTGTCCAAGAGGGGGAAAAGGCCGCGCGCCAGATGACGCGCGGCCCGTGATTACAGCTGCTCCAGCACCGCGGCGCAGCGGGGGCAGAGTTCGGCGTGGCCGTCCGGGGACCCGATGTGGTCGTTGTGGTTCCAGCAGCGGGGGCACTTCGGGGCTTCGGCCTGTTTGACGGCGATGGTGCAGGGGACGAGGCAGTCGGCGGCGCGCATCCCGTCAATGGGGTCGGTGGTGACGTTGACCCGGGAGACGATGAACAGGGTGGCCAGGTCCACCCCGGCCAGAAAGCCGGCGTCCGGGGCGGAGACCGAGAGGGTGACCTCGGCGTCCTGAGCCTTTTTGGCCACGCCGGCGGTCCGGGCGGCCTCCAGGGCCTTGTTCACGGCGTCCCGCAGGGAGAGCAGCCTGCCCCACCGGGCCTGACCGGCCTCATTCAGGGCCAGGGCCGGGCTGTAGCCCGGCATATCGTTAAAGAGGACGCTCTCAACGTCGTGGCCGGCGGCGTGGGGCATGGCGCGCCAAATCTCCTCAGAGGTGAAGGCCAGAATGGGGGCAATCAGGCGGACCATGCCGTCCAGGATGGTGTACAGGGCGGTCTGAGCGGCCCGGCGGGCGGGGACGTCCCCGCAGTAGAGCCGATCCTTGATGATGTCCAGATAGAAGTTGGACATGTCCACCACGCAGAAGTTGTAGATGGCCCGGTAGACCACGTGGAAGTCATAGCGGACATAGGCGTCCCGGACGGTCCTGACCAGGTTGTTGAAGGTGTGGAGGGCAAAGAGGTCCAGCGCCTCCAGCTTGTCCGGGGTGGCGCCGTCGGTGTCCGGATTGAAGTCACTCAGGTTGCCCAGCATGTACCGGGCGGTGTTGCGGATCTTTAAATAGGCCTGGGAGAGCTGCTTCATAATGTCGCCGGAGATGCGCATGTCCTGGGTGTAGTCGGCAGAGGAGACCCAGAGGCGGAGCATGTCGGCGCCGTAGTCCTTGATGATCTCCTCGGGGGCCACGGCGTTGCCCAGGGACTTGTGCATGGCCTTGCCCTCGCCGTCCACCGTCCAACCGTGGGTGATGATCTGCCTGTAGGGGGCCGCGCCCTTGGCGGCGATGGAGGTGAGCAGGGAGGACTGGAACCAGCCGCGGTACTGGTCACCGCCCTCCAGGTAGATGTCGGCCGGAGAGCGGAGGTAGGGCCGGGCGTCCAGCACGCCGGCGTGGGTGGAGCCGGAGTCGAACCACACGTCCATGATGTCGGTCTCCTTGGAGAAGTGGCTGCCGCCGCAGAAGGGGCAGCGGAAGCCGGGGGGGATCAGCGCGTCCGCGGGCTGGTCGAACCAGATGTTGGAGCCGTGGTCGTGGAAGAGGTTGGCCACGCGGTCGATGGTCTCGGGGGTTACAATGTCCTTGCCGCACTGGTCGCAGTAGAAGATGGGGATGGGCACGCCCCACACCCGCTGGCGTGAGATGCACCAGTCGTTGCGCTCTGCAATCATGCTCACCATGCGCTCCTTGCCCCATTCGGGCTTCCATTGGATGGCATCGCAGGCGGCCACGGCGGCGTCCTTAATGGCGTCCACAGAGCAGAACCACTGCTCGGTGGCCCGGTAGATGATGGGGTTTTTACAGCGCCAGCAGTGGGGGTAGGAGTGAGAGATGCGCTCACTGGCCAGGAGCATTCCCGCCGCCGCCAGGTCGCCGGGGATGACGTCGTTGGCCTTGGCGTAGAACTGCCCCGCGTACCGCTCGTCGGTCATGACCCCCTTGGCGTTGACGGGAACGGGGGTGCCGATGTGGGTGAGGCCCTCCCGGTCGTACTGACGGCAGACCGTGAAGTCGTCGGCGCCGAAGCCGGGGGCGGTGTGGACGCAGCCGGTGCCCGCCTCCAGGGTGACATGGTCGCCGTTCAGGACGACGGAGTCCCGGTCGAAGAGGGGATGGCGGGCGGTCATGAGCTCGAAGTCCGCGCCCTTCAGGGTGCCCAGCACCGTGCAGGCGGAGCGGTCGATGCGGGCGGCCTTGCAGACGCTCTCCGCCCGCTCCTTGGCCAGGATATAAATCTCGCCGTTGGGGGCCTGGAGCAGCACGTAGTCCAGCCCGGCGTTGAGCGCCACAGCCATGTTGCCGGGGAGGGTCCAGGGGGTGGTGGTCCAGATGACGAAGAACATCCGGGACAGGTCCCCGTACCGGGCCAGCTTGCCCTTGTCGTCCCGCAGGGGGAACTTGACATAGAGGGAGGAGCAGGGGTCGTCGGCGTACTCAATCTCCGCCTCGGCCAGGGCGGTCTGGTCGGCAGGGCACCAGTAGACCGGCTTCATGCCCTTGTAGATATAGCCCTTTTCCGCCATCTTGCCAAAGACGCGGATCTGCTCCGCCTCAAAGGCGGGCTTAAAGGTGAGGTAGGGGTCCTCCCACTCACCCAGAACGCCCAGGCGCTTGAACTGGTTGCGCTGCTTTTCCACAAAGTCCTCGGCGTAGGCCCGGCATTTCTCCCGGAACGCGCTGGTGGAGAGCTCGTCCCGCTTGATCTTCTTGTTCTTCAGAATGGCGGACTCGATGGGCAGGCCGTGGGTGTCCCACCCGGGGACATAGGGGGAGCAGAAGCCCGTCATATTCTTCTCCTTGACGATGATGTCCTTGAGAATTTTGTTGAGGGCGGTGCCGATGTGGATGTTGCCGTTGGCGTAGGGCGGGCCGTCGTGCAAAATGAAGAGGGGCTTGCCCTCGTTCCTTTTGATGAGCTTGTGGTAGAGGTCGGCCTTCTCAAACTCCTCCAGCATACCGGGCTCCCGGCGGGGCAGGCCGGCCCGCATGGGGAAATCGGTCTGGGGCAGGCGGATGGTTTTGTTATAGTCCATAGCGGGGTGCCTCCTGTTTGTTCTGATAATATCTTTTATAAAAGCGGCGATACCCGGCGTGGGATCAGCCGGCAATCTCCCGGGCGGCGCGCTGGCATTCAGGCATAGACCGAATGGCCGCCAGACAGCGAAAACGCCCTTGCCTCACAAGAGACAAAGGCGCAAACCTCTGCGGTACCACTCTTCTTGCCGCGCGGGGCGCGGCCACTCGAACGCGGATAACGGCGCGGCCCGTCCCCGCTTACTGCTCGGTTCGGCGGGGCCCTCGGAGGTGATATTCCCGGCCCGTCCTGTCCGCCTCGCAGCAATCCGGCGGCTCTCTGTGCAGGGGCGGGGGCGGTACTCGTCCTCTTCTCAGCGGTTTTGGTATTGGAGAAAACCACTCGGAGACGCAGAAACACCACGTCCCCGAGCCATCTTACATGCTTCCGGGCAATCTGTCAAGAGGGCCGGGGGGCAGGGGCGCTACTTGAGCTCGTAATCCCTGCCGAACTGAAGGTCGTCGAAGTTGATGCGGACAGTGGGCTGCACGTCCGGTTCGGACTCGGCGGAGCCGGTGAGATCAATGAACTCAAAGGAAAGGCCGCTTGCGGAGGAGACAGGCGCCTCCTCCCGGAGCGGAGCGCCGTCCCGCGGAAGGGACAGGTCCTGCGTGTCCTCCAGATCCGGGGAGGGGGCCTCCGCCAGGTCGATGTCGGGCATGTCGCCGCCGGGGAGAAGCCGCTTCATGCTGTCCTCAATTTCCTCGGCGGCGGCCTCCACCGGGTCCTCCGGCGGCGGGGTGACCACCAGGTCGCCCAGGCGCTCTAAAAAATCCACCTCATGGCGGCAGAGCTCCTTGAGCTTGGCCACATAAGCGGCGGTGGCGTTCTGCGCGGCGGTAAGGCGCAGCTCCTCGTTGGCGATCTCGCGCTGGATGCCGGCGGTGCGGGCGCGGGCGTCCGCCTCCGCGTTTTTCAGCAGGCTGTCCCGCGTCTCCTCGGCCTCCGCCACGATGGACTCGGCCATCTTCTGGGCGGAGAGCAGAGTCATGCGCATGGCGTCTTCCGTGACGCGGTATTCCTCCACCTTTTCGACCAGCACCTTCATCTTGCTTTTCAGCACGGTGTTTTCCTTGTAGAGCGTGGCATAATCAACGGTGAGCACGTCCAAAAATTCATCCACCTGAGCCATATTATAGCCCCCAAAGGACGCCTTGGAGAACGCGCGTTGGGAGACTTCCTGCGGCGTCAGCATAAGACGCACCCCCTTTTAAAAATACAGGCCGTTGTTTTCCAGCTCGTCAATCAGGTCGCCGAGAATGTCCACATTATAGGGCGTGATAATATACGTGGAGATGGCCACCTTTTTGATTTTGCCCTCGTTGGCATAGGCGACGCCGGAGAGAAAGTCCAGCAGACGCCGTGCGATTTCCTTGTTGGTGGACTCCAGATTGAGGACCACGGTGCGCTTGTCCCGCAGGTGGTCGGCAATCTCGGAGGCGTTTTCAAACCGCTCCGGTTTGACCAGGACCACCTGGAGCTGGGTGGTGGTGTGGATGTTGACCACCTTATTGCTGCGGCGGTCGGGCTCCACAGGAAAAACGGGCGCGGTGGCCTCCCGGACTTTCTCCCTGCGGTCGGAGCGGGAGATGGGTTCATAATCGTCTTCGTAATCGTCGTCCTCATCCTCGTAGGGGTGCGCCAGCCGCCTGAGCTCGTCTATAAATCCCATGGAAATGACCTCCAATCATAAATGTTCAGCGGGCTTGTCCCCCTTGGCGGGGGCAGGTCTGGGGCCAAACAGGGCGGTCCCCACCCGGACCAGGGTGGCGCCCTCCCGCACGGCGTCCTGATAGTCGCCGCTCATGCCCATAGAAATACAATTCACGTTGCATCCATTATGGTCTATTTTATTTCTTATGTCAACAAAAAGCTGTCTGGCGGCGGCAAAAAAGGGCCGGTTTCCACCGCTTTCCTCCGGGGGAGGCGGAATGCACATGAGTCCGCGCAGACGGACGTGGGACAGGGCGGCGGCGTGCTCCGCCAGCCGGAGGATTTCCTCCGGGGGGAGGCCGCCCTTGGTGGCCTCCCCCGCGATGTTGACTTCCAGAAGAATGTCCTGGACGATGCCCAGCTTGCCGGCTTGGGTGTCCACCGCCGTCAGGAGCCGCGCCGAGCCCACCGATTCGATGAGGTCCACCCGGCCCACCACCTGTTTTACCTTGTTGGTCTGGAGATGGCCGATAAAGTGGATTCCGGCCCCATCGTAGGCGTAATCGGCCAGATGGGCGGTGAGCTCCTGCACCCGGTTTTCCCCGCAGACAGTGACCCCGGCGGCGACGGCCGCACGAATGGCGTCTGATGTCTGGGCCTTGGTGGCGGCCACCAGGGTGATGTCCGCCGGGTCACGGCCCGCCTCCCGGGCGGCCGCGGCAATGCCGGCGGTGACAGCGGCCACCCGGGACCGGATGAGCGCTTCCTGCTGCTGTTCCATCGTGCTATCGTACCACCTTTCCGTCGTATAGTTCCTCGGAAGAGAGGATGACCTCGTCCCCGGCGCGGAGAATGCGCTTGTCCTGCTCGCTGGAAGGGTTGGGGGAGAGCAGGTAGAAATCCTCTCCCTCGTAGGTGATGGTGACGGGCTTAAATTCCGCCGCCGCGCCGGTCACGGTGTAGACCCCGGGGACCGGGTGCTCCCGCACCACCTCACCGGTCTCGGGGTCGGTCTCGGTCTTTATGTCCAGGCGGAGGGCCCGCTTGGGCACGCGGATGCCGGTGTAGCGCTGGTAGACAATGTCCACCGTCTGCTCCCGCAGCAGCGTGGTTTTGGAGAGGGACCGGGTGGAGGAGAGCACCACGGCGGCTTGTCCGCCCTGGCTCTGGCTGACGGACTCCACGCGCATGGAGATCGCGTCGGAAAAAACCCGGGAGAAAATCACGGAGACCTGCTCGTTTTCGGTGAGCCGGGCGGCGGCCTCCTCAGGGAGCAGGAGGGCCAGATACCAGCGGGAGCTGGTGATGAGCTTGCCCACGCCCTCCTTGGGCCCCGGCGGCTGCGCCCTCAACGCCTGGAAGGAGGAGATGGACAGATCCTCCAGCGCGGCGGGGGTGAGCAGCGCCTCGCGGCCGTCTATCTGACCGGAAAAGACGCCGGAGAAGGGGGCGCTGACCACGGTGGTGTTTCGGGCCATAGACTGCCTGAGGGCGGTCAGTTCCCGGGAGGTCTCGGCAATCATGGCTTGAATGCCCTCGCCGGCGGCGTCGTGCGTGTGCTCCCGGCGGAAGATGAGACTTTTGAGGGAGAGCGCGTAATCGTTCAGATTGGCGTAGCTCCCGGCGGAGACCGCGCCGCGCAGCGTGACGATGGTGTCGATAATCTCCTCGTCCAGCCTGACGCGCTCCTGGCCGCCGGTGTCCTGGACCA
Organism: uncultured Oscillospiraceae bacterium; assembly: GCA_964415275.1. Classification (GTDB taxonomy): domain Bacteria; phylum Bacillota; class Clostridia; order Oscillospirales; family Oscillospiraceae; genus JAEWRY01. Next base: position 8,370 of record CAYPZF010000021.1, read on the forward strand.
GGGAATACTCCAGCTGCTCCAGCTCCAGCTCCAGGGTCCGGACGTCCCGCTTGCCCTCCAGGGTGGCCGCGTCCTGATAAAAGACCGCCAAAAGCTGGCCCGCGCCCACCTTTTCCCCTTCTCCGGGGAGGATGTCCGCCACACCGGAACCGCCCGTGAGCACGGTTTCCTCCCGCACCAAAAGGCCCACGGCCTCGGCGCTGTCGTCCACCGTGTGGGAGGAGACCGTGACGAAGGTGAAGGGACTGGAGATGCGGTGCCAGGCCGCGCCGCCTATGTAGAGCAAAATGGCGGCGGAGAACAGGATGACGATGGCTTTGGTGAGTGCGGTGCCCTGCTTCATGGGAATGCCTCCGACCTCTGCTTATGGACAGGTGTTCATATTGTCGTCCAGGGGGACCGGACGCTCCGGGACGATGGTGGAAATGGCGTGCTTATAGATAAGCTGCTGCTTTCCGCCGGTGGTGAGGATGACGGTGAAGGAATCGAATCCGCTCACCTGCCCCCGCAGTTGAAACCCGTTCATAAGAAACAGTGTGATGGGGAGCCTCTCCCGCTGTACTTGGGTCAGGAGAAGGTCCTGAAGATGATTTGTTCTTGCCATAACGTGCACTCCTTTTTACGCAGTGCACTCATAATATACCGAATTCTTCCAAATAAGCGGTCGAATCCTGTACGGCGCGGGAAAAATCAGGGGAATGCCCCCACAGATGCCAGCGGACGTCCGCCCGGCGGCGGAACCAGGTGAGCTGGCGCTTGGCGTACTGCCTGGTGCGCAGTTTGATCTGGTCCAGGGCCTCCCCCAGGGGCTGCCCCTCCCGCAGCGCTGCGGCGAGCTCCTTGTAGCCGATGGCCTGCATGGATGTGCACCGGGGTGAGACCCCGGCGGCCAGCAGGGCGGAGACCTCATCCGCCAGGCCGTTGGCGGCCATCTCGTCCACCCGGGCGTCGATGCGGGACCACATGTCCGCCCGGTCCCGGAAGGCCAGGCCGAGAAAGAGCGCCCGATAGTGCGGCGGCGCGGCCCGGGTCGCGGCGTCGTGCTGGGAGATGGTGCGGCCGGTCTCGTACCACACCTCCAGCGCGCGGATGACGCGCTTTTGGTCGGCGGGGTGGAGCTTGGCGGCCCGCTCCGGGTCCACCGCCCGCAGCTCCTCGTGGAGCGCCCGGATGCCCTGCGTCTCCGCCCGGCGCAGGAGGGCCTCCCGCCGCGCGCCGTGAAAGGGGGCAAAGTGCCGACCCGCCACCAGGGCGTCGATGTAGAGCCCGGTGCCGCCCACCACCAAGGGGCGCTTGCCCCGGGCCAGGATATCGTCCACACAGCGTGAGGCGTCCGCCACAAAACGGGCCACGCTGTAGGCCTCGCCGGGGTCGGCCACGTCCAGCATGTGGTGGGGTACGCCCCGCCGCTCCGCCGGGGTGGGCTTGGCGGTGCCCACGTCCATGCCGCGGTAAACCTGCATGGAGTCGGCGGAGACCACCTCTCCGTCCAGACGGAGGGCCAGCTCCACCCCCAGGCGGGTCTTGCCCGAGGCCGTGGGGCCGCAGATTACCAGAATGTCAGGGGGCAAAGAGATCACCTCCGGGCGGCGCTTGCGCCAGATGGCTGGGTGAGGGGCGCGGTCAGGCGCGCTTAAATTGCTTTTCCAGCTGCGCGCGGGTGAGGGTGATGGCCGTGGGGCGGCCGTGGGGACAGGAGCGCACGCCCCCGTCCATCACCGCCTCCGCCACCCGCTGGAGCTCCTCCGGCGCGCTCTTCCGGCCGCCCTTGAGGGCGGCCTTGCAGGCCATGGTGCGCAGCAGCGCGTCCCGGACGGCGGCGGGGTCCGCCGTCCCCGTGGAGAGAAGGGCATCGGCCAGGGCGCAGAGGGCGGCGGGGGCGTCCTCCAGGGCCAGGTCGCTGGGGATACGGCGCACCAGCAGAGGGCCGCCGAAGTCCTCAAGTTCAAACCCGAGGGCCTCCAAGAGGGGGCGTCGCCGGAGCAGCGCCGCGCCCTCCTCCGGCGTGGGCGAAAAGGAGAGCGGCGTCAGGAGCTGCTGGGACATGGGGGTGTAGTCCGCCGCCCGCAGCCGGTCAATGTGCATCCGCTCGTGCGCGGCGTGCTTGTCGATGAGAAAGACGGTGTCCACCTGCTCCACCAGGATGTAGGTGGCGAAGGCCTCCCC